>JAJZNK010000049.1 GCA_021811735.1 Nanobdellota archaeon
CCTAAGAGGCCGGCTTTTTGAAAGAGAAGAAGATTTTGTAGTTCAAGAGATAGAGGAAAGCGGAGAAACTTTAAAGATAGAGAGAAGTCTAAATCAGGAAACAACCGGGGAAAAACAAGATTATCTCACGTTTACGTTAGTGAAGAGAGGTTTGTCAACTCCAGAGGCAATCAAAACACTTGTAAGGAACCTGCACATTAATGTAAAAAGAATAGCATATAACGGTAATAAAGACAAGAGGGCGTTGACCTCACAGAAAATTAGTATTTTCAAATTTGACGCAGAAAGATTGAATATAGGAAGTGATAGGCTTTTTTGCAGAGATATATTTTATCAAAACAATCCATGCAAGATAGGAAAGCTTTATGGAAATCATTTTACAGTCAATGTCAATGATTTTGATTCAGCAGGCGTAAACATGGATAAAATAAAAGCTTCTGTAGAAGAAGGAATACCGAATTTTTACGGGCCGCAGAGATTTGGTTCGTCCTCTTTGAACATAGAAGTGTCAAAAAGCGTATTCGCAGGCGACTTCAAATCTGCCTTTCATTCGCTTGTATTGAAGGAAAGGACAGAATCCCAGTTAAACAGTGGAAAAAGAAATGATCTGAGGAACCTATTCGAACCTTATTTAGATGGTGGAAACGTCGATGAAGAAAAGGCAGTGGGATACCTTAGTTCGCTTCCTAACTTCATGTATTTCGAAAGGGAATCGTTGTCTTACTTATTGAAGCATAAAAATGACTATGCCGGCGCAATAAGACTGATGCCAAAATATATACGTCTAATGATCATGCAGTCTTTTCAGTACTATGTTTTCAATAGGACTCTGAGCGAGCTTTTGAAGAGCAAAAGAATAAGTGAAATAAAAAAAGAGCTGCCGACCATAGGGTATGATATGAAAATTAGTGAGGATGAAACGGATCAGATAACATTCAGAATCTTAAAACAAGAAGGGATAGAAAACCCAGAACAGCTTAAGCTGAAAAGCATGCCCGAAGCGAGTTTGAAGTCCTTTCTGCATCCATCTTTTTTCGTACCAGAAAACTTTGAGATTTTACAGGAAGGCGGAAATGCTGTAATAAAGTTTGACCTGAAAAAAGGATCCTATGCAACGATACTTCTTTTAAAGTTATTCGGAGAACAAAGCATATTCAGAACTTATGAGTGAACACTTTCGCTGAAAAATACATGAAGATGCACAAAAAACTATTAAATAAGGGCAACAATAGATTATAATAAAATATGCTGTCCGTAAATGATATATTCACAGGAGGAATAGTTTTCGCTATCCTAGTCATATCTATCTTCTGGATATTTTATTTCATAGATATAAACAACGAGATGGAAAATGAGAATAAGAGGGAGCTGCAGGTCGATGAAAGGCCGAGCGTAGCCGTTTTGGTACCTGCCATTTTTGAGGGTAAACGGCTGAAGGAAACGATAAAGAATGTAAAGGAAGTTGACTATTCCAACTATACTATATATATAGCTTTGAATAAGTCGTCAACAAAGGAAACTATAAACGCTGCAAAGATGAAGGGGGTAAGGGTAATAAGAGCGCCATTTGACGGCAAATCCAGGGTAATGAACTACGCGATATACAATTTCATAAAAGAAGATTACGTTCTAGTGCTGGATGCAGACACATTTATAGAGAAGGATCTTCTCAAAAGACTACTGTATCATTTTAAGAAGAGAAAGGTCGCGGCAGTCGTTTCTGCGGTAAAAGTCTACAAACCAAAGGCAGTGGTGGAGTTCCTACAGTATTATGAATACTTACTTTCGATACTTGCAAGAAAAGCGCTCAGTAAGATAGGGGGTCTTGTCATCGTGCATGGGGCAGGTTCGATGTTTGATACTAAAGTAATCAAGAAGCTAGGGGGTTTCGACGAGAATAACTATTCAGAAGACATGGAGATAGGTATGCGCCTGCTGACAAATGGCTACAAGATTGAAAGTTCTATAAAGGCCGTCTCCTACACCCTTGCTCCAAACACGCTGAAAAAATTGTTCCGGCAGAGGGTGAGGTGGTTTTCCGGATTTTTCTACAATACTATAAAATACAGGAAGACTGCACTGAATTCGAAGAAAAACGACATATGGAAAGTAGCATTGCCTTTCATGTTCGCTTCAATATTCCTGAGCTTTTTCGTGGTTATAGGTATAGTGTATACTTTAGCAGTGTTTTTACTTCCTGCATCTAAAATTTTACTTAATACAAATTTATCCTTCTTCTTGTCTTATCTATTTCCCAGCGTGTCATTCCTCACACTGAATTCAAGAATATTCTTGGAAATGCTCGGTGCATCAGTGGGAATATTTTCTATAGTATATTCACTTAGAACGATAGACCACAGGTTCGAAATAGTGAAGGATTTTTTCGGCATCATCGCCTATATGACCTTTTATTCGTTCTTTCTCTCATTTATATGGCTTTATAGCCTTTCAGCACTTGAAAAATTCAGAAATGGTAAATTGATATGGTCTCCAAATATAAGCGCTTGAGTCTGTCGATACTGATAGCATTTGTTCTCGTGGCAATAGTGTTTATATTCGGCTATTTCTATGATTCTTCCAAAATAGCTTTTCTGAATGCGAACCTTCAGAATTATGAACAGAACATAAACCAGCTGGAACTTGCGACATTGCTGCCGGATTCCAATAGCACATTTTCTTGCAATGTGCTTTCAAACAACCTTTACTCAATAGCAAGCGAAATGCAGCAACTATCAAATCAGCTCACCAGCTCAAGTTTAAAGACCTCTGAGATGAGTTACAGCCAGCTAAATGACGCATATACTTATGCAAGGGTTGAGTACTGGCTCCTTTCAAATAAGATAAATTCGATGTGCGGGAATAAATTAGCTACTATAATGTTTATCTACCCACAAAACGCCGGAACGAACAGCATCGTCGAAGGAAACGAACTTTCATTTCTCTCCTCGGAAAACAGTTCTTTGGTGGTAAGTGCAATGGATGGCAATCTTAACCTGTCAATAGTAAAGATAATACTGCAGTCCTATAACATATCCATTTCTTCGCTTCCTACAATAATCTTGGACAACAAGTATGTCAAGAGTGGATATCTTAATACGTCTGCGATAAAGAGTCTGATATGCAAGTACGGGACTTGCATAAATTTCACGTCCTGAGCGGCATCCAATGAAAACGAAACGTCGTAGTTTGCATTTACCAAATATTATACATCATTTGACCGAAGAAAAACTTGCCTTAGTAGTATCTTTCACTGTTCTTGTGGTGTTTTCTTTTGAGGTTTTCCGAATTTTGAAGAACTGGGATATGCTTGTTAGAGTATTGAATGCAAGGCACATATTTTCAGGAGGATATTACTATGAGCCAATCAGGGCGGTTCTGGAGAGCTTTATCATTGGATTATTTTCCTTCGCATCCTCTGCGTACAGCGTGTACCTTTTCATATTCTTTGTATCCGTCGTATTTTTGCTTTCAGTTTTTTATCTGTCAAGGCAGATAAAGCTGAATTTTCAGTATTTGTTCATGTTTTTGTTATCTCCCTTCATTCTTTTTTACGGCATTAAGAACGGATCAGATTTGCTCGTTATCTCATTTCTTATATTTTATGTGGCTGCCATAATCGGCGAAAAACCCATTTTCGCAGGGTTATTCCTAGCTTTAGCTTTCGTGTCAAAATCCTACGCTTTGCTTTTCTCCCCTCTTCTGCTGTTTTTTCTGTGGAATAGAAATCTCAAAGGAGTTTATAGATTGTTTCTGGCTCTAGTCACAGCAGTCGCAGCCCTAGTGCCTTATCTTATATTCAATTTATTGGAGTATGGGAATTTTATCTATTCTATAGCAGCGTCCTATCTTTATTTTCAAATATTCTCATCATATGTAAGTTTAAGCGTGTCGTTAGCGCATTTTGAAAGCGTACCTTTGATTGGTTTTGAGGAGATTGTATTTCCTATGCTATTGATAGTCATGTTTTTCTTGAGGGATAGAAAATACTTTTTAAGTAAAGTTATGAAAAACAAAAGGCAGTATTCTATAATAGTATCAGCATGCGTCCTCTCATTTGTAGTTTACCTCTCCGTATCGAACCTGATGAATGCAACAGGTCTTTCAATATTTCGGTTCATACTACCTCTTTCCGTTTTCACATACATACTTGCGTTTACGTTTTTCAGGCAGAATTACTTTAGGTTCATATACCTCTTCTTTGTAGCTTCTGTAGTAATTGCATTCCTGATTCTCAACTCAAACGCTGCAATAGTATTCCATATCTCTTATGCAAAGGGAGCTGTGACGATGTTCAACTCCGTTTATTCTGGCAACTGTACGGTTTCTTCCAATGAATGGATTTACCTGGATTATTTAGGGCTGTATGCCGTGCCTTATGAACCTTATCAGAATTATAGTGGGGCAATATTGAATTTTGGAAGTGTAAATACGACACTTCCACTGATTAAAAAGCAAGGAAATGTCTATCTTTACGGACTCAAGACTTGTAGTTATTATCCTTCAATACAAGAGTCAAGACTCTATTATGATATGCGTAAAGGAGGTATACCGGACAACGCGTGCTACTGGCTGTTTGGGATAAGGCCGGACATAAAACAGCTCTATAGTCTCTGCAATTCGACAAATTCATTCCTCTCTAATGTGTTTAAATAAATTGGGGGATTACATGTTATATTTATGAAGGGAAGAACAAACAGGAAGGCAGTTGTTTTAAAGGCTATATGGGTATATTCAACCATTATCTGGCTTTACATTGCGATAGAAAATCTTGTATATCCTGCAGAAGTATATGGTAGCAATTTCTCCTTATACATACCTATAAGAACCGACCTTCTCGGGATAATATCCTTTGCCGCCTCATTTGTATTTTACATCCTCTTGCATTTGTACAAACAAGAATGATCGTTGTTAGTTCCTGGCGGACTTAATCCTTATTCCACGCAAATACTTCCGATAAGCTATAGTTAAATACGAATGCCGTGAGTATTCCCACTAGGTTTGCGACCAGGTAGTATATGAAGAAAGAAAGGTAAACTGCAACCAATACGTTTATGACGAGTCCAGTTAGGGCTATTAGGTTATACCTTGGAAATGACTTTGTGAACTTAGTTCTCCTCTTGAATGTGAACACGTGGTTAAGGATAAAATTAGTTATTATCGACGTCTCTGCCGATAGCACGAATACAATGTATAATTGTGTATGTCCATGCAAGATGAATGCCACGGCTTCGTTTACAAACACTCCAGATATCCCGACTAGCATGAATGTAATTAGTCTGTGGTGGTTCAGTCGTATACTCTGGTGTAGAAAATTTAGGATTACCCTACTACCGAGCTTGGAGTCACCGAACTTCCTGCGATTGAATTCGTATCTTACGCTGCCTATTCTTGCATTAGGTTTTAAGTTAGTCAAGATATCAAGCATTATTTTATATCCTTCTGGTTCTACTTTGGAAAGATTTACCGAATTTAATTTAAATCCAAAATACCCAGACATCGGATCATCTATGACTTTTGTCTCTGGTATTAGAATCCTTGCGAGCATCTTTGCGGTCTTTGACATTAATTTCCTATAACCCGACATTTTTGATTTTTCTCTGTATCCGCATATAAAATCAAATTCATCCAACTTCTTGAAGAACTCAGGAAGTTTTTTAGGGTCATGCTGGAAATCGGCATCCATGACGACCACTTTTGCGTTTCTATCTTTTATCGAAAGTATTCCATCCATCACCGCAGAAGCAAGACCTCTCTCGTTTTTTCTAGTCATCAATCTCACGTTTACGAATCTATCGCATACTTCTTTAGTGCCGTCGCCCGAGTAGTCATCCACTATTATTACGTTGAATTTTTTCAGAAGTTTCAGCAGCTCCCTCAGGTTTTCCGCCTCCGAGTACGTGGGGATTATGACATAATTTTTCATAAAATCAATTAGATTATCTGTTCCGCTGAATTAATAAAACTTAAGAGAAAGCCTAGATATGGTAAGCCTTGTCGTGTTCATCTATTTTCTCCAAGTAGACGTTCCCGTTCCTGTATTGGAATATTAGGACTTTGCTTCCAGCGTGCGTGCTTCTGTGACCGGTTAACGGACCCGTAAGTTTCTCCGACTGATCTGGATTATTGCATATCTTGTATACGACTTTCCTTATCCTATTGAAATAATTTCCATCTTTATTATACATCTTGTAAAGGTCCTTCGCTACCGAATCGTTCAGTATTAAGTTCTTGCCGTCTGAGCCAAGTAGTTTTTCCATTCGACTTTTGTAATCGTTTTTCATTACTTTTACTGATATAAAGTAGTATAAATACTTTTATTTAGTTTAGAGGCCGTTTATCTGTAGTTTGTGCTTCACGATTATTTCTTTCAGTTCTTTTATTATCTTTACAAGTTCTACTTCCGTAAGTTGACTGGTCGTAGTCTCCCTTTCATGGAAAGATCCAAGGAACTCTTTTTTGGCGGTATTTAATCCGTCGTTTTTCTTCCTCGGAATGATGTGAAAATGCAGGTGTTTTATGCTTTGTCCGGCGTTTTCTCCCCTCTGGAGAAGCAGGTCGAAATCATTAGTGTCGCTGTATTTTAATGCGGTGAACACTACTTTGTTCGTAAATGTCAAGAACCCCTCTCGTTCCTTCTCATTCAATTCATATGTCTCTTGCAAATGTCTCTTTGGTATGACAAGGCAATGTCCCCTTACAGTAGGGCGTATGTTGTAAATGGCGGCAAAATTATCATCTTCGAAAAAAGTCTCTTTTTTAATTATAGTGTCGTTGCAGAAAACGCATTCCATATGCTTTGTTAATCATGCAAATATTTATATACTAATATTTTTTAATCACTCTCATGACAAAAGTAGCTACTATTGCGATTCTAACAGTTGTCGTAATAGCCGTAGCAGCGTTCGTTCTAGTCTCATACCCAAATATTTTGTCAAAAGTCACAGCGTCTTCCACTCCGACAGCTTCAGTCCCTATAGCTATGACAGATCCGGCGGAAGTGCCCGCCAATACGACAAGTCTGTTCATCTCTTATTCCTCATTCAAAGTCATTTACTCAAATGGTAACGGTTCAGGCAGCACCGTGAGTGTAAACGCATCCGGTAGCATTGATCTCCTTTCGCTTGTCAACATCTCAAAAGTTCTGACGGTCGCATCGCTTCCAGCAGGTGCTTCAGTAAGAGCAGTGCAGTTCACAGTTGTTTCTGCGAATGCAACAATAAACGGTACGGAATATAACGTAAATGTCCCGAGTCCGCTTGTAACTGCAACCGTGCCGGTAAAATTCGGTAAGATAAACAGTTCATCGAGCATTGTCCTTGATTTTACACCGGCTTTGATAACAGTTTACGCATCAAATTCCACACAATATATGTTGGTGCCTTCGCTTCTCGCACTTTCGTCAGCAGGCATCGTCAATAAGACAGTAGGTGCCATCGCGCATATTTCTGCAGGCATAAACAGAACCATATTTGCAGCAAGACCTAATATCACGATAACCTCTGCAAAATTACAGCAGGTTGGCAACCTTACGGAGATCAGCGTGACTGTGAAAGACAATTCTAACGAATCGGTTATTCTCCAGCATCTGAGGCTGAAGATGTTAAACGGCTTCAAGCTATCTAGCTTGAATTTTAGTCAGAATATTCTCAACGGCAGCAAATTCGCACTCAAAAAGTACATTTTGGATAGAAACAACTTTATATCAAATATTACAAAACAACTTCCTTCCTTTATAGGCAGACTGAACAGCTCAATATATTCTAATCTGAGTAGCATCAACTCGAGCATCAGTGGCGGCATAAACATCATTAGAGGCAGAATCTCCCATCATAATGCTGTGAACAGTTCCTTCTTCAAGTTCGGAAACCTTGGCAGCAGTATGCAGCAGAGGTTCACGACGGTTCAGCAGCAGATAAAACAGAACATCGCGGCAAATGAGAACAGGTTGAATATAATGAATAAGATAATGACAGGGATGTCCATAAATCTCTTCATAGCTTCAAATGGAAGCATGTTCCTGCCGTTTTCCAAGTTTAAGCTTTTCAATCTACCTTTCAACGTGAGCGATGCTAAGGTAAATAGAATCAACAGTACGGACATGAACATTACATACGGTCAGGCAGGATTCTCTTCAGACATTTTAAACAATTCCAGTTTCTCTTTGCCATTTAATTTCGGATATGACTTATCGGCTGGAAGTAGTGTGACGCTTAACTTCTCGGGAGAGATCAATCTTGGAGATGGCTTAGTTTCACTGCAATTGATCCCTGGTTCGCAGTATGATCTTTATCTACAGGGTACAAACGGAGCCAATTCTGTTTACACCGTGAATGCTACTAGTTGATTTTTCTTAGTGATCTAGTTTTTTATTTGTGTTTGCTTTTCAGCGATATGGCATCAAAATATTGAGTTTTTGGGGTTATTCCAGCTTTTTGCTCTTTTTACAGGTTTTTTTATACATAAGATATAAATATCTTTAGATACAATCAATATCTATGAAAGGTATAAAAGTTTATATAAGCGAGGAAGCAGACAAAAAAATAAGAAAACTTTCAATGGACAGGTTCGGCTATGGTAAAGGATCACTGAGCAAGGCAGTAGAATCCGCAATAATGCAGTGGGCTGGCTCGATTTCAGACATAAACGTTACATTGGAAAAACTCAAAGAAAAAGCAAAAAACGACCGCAACATCATAGCGGTGTATTTGTTTGGAAGTTATGCGGATGGACGACAGTACTTTAACGATATCGATGTTGCCTTTCTCGTTGGAGATGTGAAAAAGTTCGATAAAAGTGGTTATCACTTCAATGAGAAATTGGATATATCTATCATGGAAGAACTGCCATTAAATATTCAAATGCGTATATTCGAAAAAGGAAAGTTGCTGCTAATAAACGATAACTCAAGATTATTGGATTATTATTTCGACTGTTACGAAAAATGGGAGGATTTTAAGGGAACATTGCACTATGCAATAGGGATGTGAAAAATGGATAAGGAACGTATACTTTACAAAGTAAAGGAAATGGAATATTATATCAGCTTACTGGAGACTCTTCTGCCTTTAACCGGCAACGAGTACAAAAAACTGGACGAGTTCAAAAAAGCCGCAGTCGAAAGATATTCACAACTGATAAGCGAAGGTCAATTAGACATATGTAAAGAGATATACAAAGATATGAACCTGCCTCCTCCGAGTTCGAATGAGTCTATATTCGAAAAGCTGGAAGTCAGAATAGATAACAGTACTCTGGCAAGAATAAAAAAATTGAGAGAAGTAAGAAACGATCTCACGCATGCATATTCACATTTTGATGATTTGAGGCTTTTCAATGTGCTAACTCCAGATGATTATATGCATGATTTTCTTGATGAAGTGAAAAAGCTCGTCCTGAAATAGTAATTTTCTGTGACGTAAATTTCTAATTTCGGGTGCAGCTCTTATATTTAAGTAAAGTGCAAAAAACACGAAAATCAGAAATTCAACTTCAGAAAAGTAGTATCACTGCAAAGGAGGCAGTCCCTTCCTGTCCCTTATCTGCTTGACTATGACTGGATAGATGTCCCTAGGTAATTTCTTGAAGGTTTCTCCTGCCAAAGACCATGACCCTCTCCCTTCAGTACCGGACCTTAATTCATTTGTGAAGTTAAATGTTGAGGCTACAGGCATCTCTGCGGTTATTACTGCCTTGTTTGCGTCGTCTTTTACGTTGTCTATTATTCCACGTTTAGACTGTATAAGTGCGCTTATGTTGCTTAGGTTCGCCATGGGCAGATCCACCCTTATTACCTGTATCGGCTCCAAAAGAATTGGATTTGCCTGCAATACTGCGTCTTTTATCGCGTCTCTGACTGCAGGAATTACCTGTGCAGGACCACGGTGTATAGCATCTTCATGCAATACCATGTCTGTAATTATTATTTTTACGCCACGAACCTCTTCTTTAGCCTGTGGTCCTTCTTTCATTACTTCATTGAACGATTCAATACACATCTCTATTACTTCTCCGATATGGATTATACCTCTCGTTCCATCAACTATCATGTTTTCGCCGTATATGGCTGCTATTCTCTTGGCTTCTTCCCTATCCATTCCAGCTTTCATCAGAAGATCTATATTCTCAGGAGTAAACGTCTTTATCTTTCCAGTTGGCATGCTTTCATCTGCGAGTGCTTCGATGACTTCCGAAGACAAGGGCTCTGCATAAAGGTAGAAACGGTTGTGTTTGTTCGGAGATTTTCCTTCCACCACTGGACCTTTTGCGGATATGCTTTCTTTGTAAACAACAATTGGTTGGGAACTTACTATATCTATACCGTAAGTTCTCCTCAGTTTGTCTTCAACTATTTCCAGATGAAGAGTACCAAGTCCGGCTATAAGGTTTTCACCAGTCTCATGGTTTATTGATACTTTAAGCGCGATGTCGTATATTTCCTGCTCTCTAAGTGCCTGTATAAGCTTTGGTAGATCCTTTGGGTTCTTCGGCTCTATTGCCTTTACCACTACAGGTTGCAGAGAATGCTTTATTGGCTCGAACGGAGTTATGTCTTGTTTCTCGGCTCCACTCAGTGTTTCACCCGAGATTATATTCTTCAATCCTGCCATCCCTATCTGGTTACCAGACAGAGCGCTTTCAACTTGGAAACGCTGTGGTCCCTTCCAAATGTATATCTGCTGTACTTTGTTGACCTGTTTATTGTTTACTAGGAAAACATCCTGCCCTCTTACTATCCTTCCCGAGAATATCCTTCCGACAGCAATCTCGCCAGCTTGCGGGTCTATCTCGATATTCGTCACTGAAATCATTAAAGGACCGTTCGAATCGCATGCAACAAGGGATTTTCCAACTTCTGTGTCAAGATCACCATGCCATACTATTGGTATCCTGTATTTTTGCGCTTCGACAGGATTTGGTAGGTGCTCTATGACCATATCCAGAAGCACTTTGTGCACGGGAGTCTTCTTTGAAAGCTCTTTTATTTTTTCCTTGTCTCCAGAGGTATAGGTCTCGTATACGTCCTTGAATGACAGTCCAGTATCCCTCATTCTCTTAAAAGACATCGCCCAGTTGTCTCTGGAAGCTCCAAAGGCAACAGTGTTATCCTGTACTGAGACTTGCCATTTTGCCCTTACATCCTCGGGTGCAAGGTCGTTTATGAATGAATTTATCTGGGTTATGAGTTTTATTAGGTGTTTCTGCATATCTTCTGGGGAAAAGCGCATCTCTGTTATAAGCCTGTCAATCTTGTTAATATACAGTATCGGTTTTACCTTGTCTCTAAGTGCCTGCTTGAGAACCATTTCCGTCTGTGGCATAACTCCCTCTACGGAATCCATTACGACTATGGCACCGTCTATTGCCCTAATAGCACGGGTGACATGCCCTCCGAAGTCCACGTGTCCTGGAGTGTCTATAAGATTGATAAGGTATTCGTCATTTTCCTGCCGCTCGTAGACCATGTTTACATTGGAGGATTTGACTGTCATCTGTCTTTCCTGTTCTATCTTTTCAGAATCAAGGTAAAGCTGTTTTCCAGCCTTCTCTTCCGAAAGCATTCCACAGCCGGCAAGCAAAGTGTCGCACGTGGTAGTTTTACCGTGATCTACATGAGCAATGACACCGATGTTTCTTATGCGGTCCTGCTGGTTCATCAACCGCATTACTTTATCTGTCAACGATTCTTTTTCAGGCATTTAGTCCACCTTTTATTATAACACTTATTTTTAGATTTTAGAGTTGATACTATTTATACTTGCCGTTCTCTTTGCTCTGCGGACAAATCGGGATAATCAATTGGGCGTATTCGAGAACAAAACTAGGAAAGTCACTTATGATTGAGTTTTTTATTGTTCTATCAGCAAGATTCAGATCCACGGGAAGTATTTGTTTTTTATCCTCTTTGCGATGTTTATGTATTCTCTCGGAAGAAAGGAAACGAGGTATCCAACGCCTTCATATATGAGTTTTTTCGGAAGGTCTTTTTTGTCCTCGGGTATTGGCTGGAAGTAGAGCATGAATTCATTTCCGAAAGTTTTTTTGAAGTATCTTTTCGTTCTCGGGATATGGAGGGTATCGGTCAGTACGTAAACATCCTCTATGTTAATAGTGTCCTTTTCATCCGATGTAGTGCCATTCGCTCCTTTGACGATCCTGTACGAATTCTCTGCGTTATCAAGTGTGTTTGCAGAAACATTCTCATGCTCGAAATCCGTATTGTATTCAAGCATCTTCATTACACGTTCATCGGAATATATGTCTTGCCCGGAAATGATGAGCAGGCAGTTCTCTTTTAGCTTCTGTAGCTTCAGAGCCTCCGCCAGTCGGATGTTGAAGCGTGCACTTTTTCCGCCTAGGACGATAACTGCGCTTTTATATCCTGAAAGGATATTGTCTAAGTCCATCTATATTAGTGAATACAAGAAGTATAAAAACCTTAAAAAGGTAAAATAAAAAAAATAAAATCTGTTTTAAAAAAGGGATTGGAAGCATGAACCGTTTTTATCGGTTGAAATGGTAGCGTTATTTGAGTCGAAACTCAAAACTTACCTTTTCTTCTTTCCTTTTTTAGCTGCTTTTTTCTTTGTTGCCATGTATATGAAAATTCACTCATCATATAAATAACTTTTTGATTTTTTTGAAAATACA
>JAJZNK010000021.1:0-4056 GCA_021811735.1 Nanobdellota archaeon
TCTCGCCTCTGCGACTACCATGTAGTGCTCGCTCACCCCTATGGTCTCAGGCTCCTCGCATGTGCTGAAGTGTATCCTGAGCCACTTGTTCCACCTCCTTTTGTTCCTCATGAGCTTCCGCACATAATCTCCCCTATAGGACGTGAAGCCCTCAAGCGCTGTCTTTGCAAGCAGCTTTGCCCTTTTCCCAAACAGCTTTTCAAGCTCGTCAGGCCTGAATCCGTGGAATGGGAGGAAGCCATAGCCCCCAAAGTAGTCCCCGGTCTCAGCCCATCTATCAATGTACCTGCTGTCCAGGTCGGTCTGGAAGAAGCTTACTGTCCCGCTGAATATGTCAAACCTGCCCATCACCGAAACGAAAATCGGCGCTCCTGGCTTTGCGATCCTGAGAAGCTCTGAGACTGCCTTCCTCCTCTCATTCTCGCTCATTATGTGCGATATCGGGCCGCCAAGGCATACCACCGCGTCAAAGCTCCTGCTCTCAAGCATTCCAAGATCCTGGGCAAAGCCCACGTGCGCCCCGATAAGCCTGCCGCCAAGCTTCTTGGCTGAGAACCTTGCCTTGAGAGACTTTATGCTCCTCTCAACAGGGTCGACAGCGGCAACCCTGTAGCCGTGCTCCGCAAGCCAAAGGGAATATCGACCAGGCCCGCTCCCTATATCGGCAACGATCCCCTTGGAGGGAAGGTATTTCTCAAGGTAGCGGACAGTAGTCATGTACTCCATTATCCCGTTTTTGTGCGAAAGGCGCTTCCACTCATAAAGGGTAGAAGCAGAGTACCCACGGACTATGTCATTGTGCAGCTTTCTGGCATCCATGATTACACAGCGAGAATAAGCATTATAATCCTTTTCTGCAGAAGAGCAAAAGCACTGCAGCAGCAATTATGCATGCTTGTTCTTATTGCTAAAGAGTCTGGCCTGAAAGGCAGTCACATTTATAATTGTTACTTTTAATTAATAGCGGATACACCAAATCCAAACTGCAGTGATCTAATGAAACTCGATTTTGATCCAAAAAGTAACATAACAACTTTTGACAATGTGGCAATGCCGCTTAAAAATATGCACCAACGAATAAATAATCTCTTAGTTGTTCGTAGCATAGTTAAGAATTGGCAAGACGTATTCTTATTTAGAGTTGGTATAAAGAAAGCAGGATTTGTAATGCAGCTCCGGAGTGGCAAAAATATCCAAATAAACACAACTGAAGACTATTTTTCATTCTGGGAAACAAAAGAAGCTCAAGAGGAATTGTTAAAGCAAAGCAATCTGAACCAAATAGTAAAAATAGTAGAGAATGACAAGGTATTAAAATTAAAATTTGAAAATAAAATAGTTAAATTAATTTATGATTCGCAGAAGCAGATGAATAATACATTGGGCATGATAAAAGAGCAATTTATAGAAGAGCAGTATAAATGGCTAAACGTCAAAGGAAAAGATGTTATAGATATAGGTGCAAACATTGGTGATAGCGCAATTTACTTTGCATTGAAGGGCGCAAAGCACGTATATGCATTTGAACCTTATCCCTATTCTTATGATATTGCCAATAAGAACATTAGATTAAACAGGCTGCAAGACAAGATAACCTTGTTCAATCAGGGTTGCGGCGGAAAAGAAACTACTATAAAAATAGACAGCAGTTATGAAAACTTTGGAGGTACAGATTTGAAAGCGTTTAAAAGCGGAAAAGAAATGAAAGTAACAACCCTAAACGAAATAATAAAAAAATTTAATATTGAGTATCCGGCAGTTTTGAAAATCGACTGTGAAGGTTGCGAATATGTTGTTTTGCTAAAAGCAAATAATTCAGATTTGAGAAAGTTTGAGCAAATACAGATAGAATACCATTATGGCTATTTGAACTTGAAAAGAAGGTTAGAAAAAGCAGGTTTCGAAGTAAGCAAAACACTGCCAAAATGCGCTTATGATTTAGAAGCAGAAAATAGAGAAATGTTAATAGGATTGTTATACGCTAAAAGAGTTTAATATTTTAATATTAATCTTGTATAAAAATTATTCTTGTCCTTTAACTACCATTTTATTAGCTACAAATAATGTTGCTTTTAGCAGAGATTCAAATGTTCCTGCATCAGACCAAAACCCATCTAAAAACACTACTTTTAGCCTTTCTTGCTTTAGGTACCAATTATTAACGTCTGTTATTTCTAACTCACCTCTTTGACTAGGTTTTAGTGTTTTTATAAAATCAAAAACATCATTAGGATAAATATATAGCCCAGTAACTGCAAATTTCGATATTGGGCTTTTTGGCTTTTCTAAAATCTTTATTACCTCGCCGCTATCACTTAATTTTGCTACGCCAAAACGTTCTGGATCTTCAACCTCTTTTAAATAAATATAAGCATTTTTGTCTGAGAAGACATTTAATGGCACTTTAACTTTTTCAAATATGTTATCACCCAAAATGACTGTAGCCTTCTCCCCTTTCTTCACAAATTCTTCTGCTTGCAGAAGCGCATGAGCTATGCCTTTTGGTCCATCTTGGACTTTGTAAGTCAATTTTACTTCAAATTCTGATCCGCTGCCAAGCAACCGGATAAAATCAGTAATATGTTCTCCGCCACTCACTATGCAGATGTCATTTATGCCCAGTTTTTTTAGAGTTTCCAAAGGGTAAAATATCATGGGCTTGTTGTATACGGGCAAAAGGTGTTTATTGGTAACCTTTGTAAGCGGGTAAAGACGTGAGCCTGTGCCTCCTGCCAGTATGATCCCCTTAATTTTCCCTTTCATATACTCACTTTTTTGAGATAGCGGTCTAAGTTTTTAGTATAATGATTTATTGTAAGTCGTAAGCCTTTCTCAAACTTCGTTCTAGGCTTCCAACCAAGTTCTCTGATTATCTTATTCGCATCTATTGCATATCTTACATCATGACCTGGTCTATCATTTACAAAATTGATAAGTTTCTCACTTTTATTCAGCTCCTTCAGTATGCTTTTTATTACATCAATGTTGCGCTTTTCACCATTTGCGGATACCAGATATATCTCTCCGTATATACCATTTTTTATTATTTGCTCCAAGGCAGAGCAATGATCTTCTACATATATCCAGTCTCTTATCTGTAGACCACTCCCGTATACTGGTACCGGCATTTCTCTAACTGTATTTATTATGGCTTTAGGTATAAGTTTTTCAGGATGTTGGTTTGGGCCATAGTTATTGCTGCAATTTGATATGGTTACGGGCAATTTATACGTATTAAAATACGCATTTACTAAATGGTCCGCGGCAGCTTTTGTAGCTGAATATGGGTTTCTCGGGTTATATCTACTCTTTTCATTAAATTTCAGTTTAGAATTAAGTGGCAATGAGCCATACACCTCATCCGTGGATACCTGGTGGAATCTCGTCCCATACTTTCTCACTGCTTCAAGTAAGTTATGTACGCCGATTATGTTTGATTTAACAAAATTTGACGAATTAAGTATAGAATTATCTACGTGTGATTCTGCTGCGAAATTTATTATGGCATCAACATTTTTTGAAAGTGTAAATACTGTTTTGGGATTTGAAATGTCGCCCTTAACAAAAGTATAATTGTATTTTTCTATTCCAATAAGATTTCTTTGGTCTGCAGCATAAGTTACTTTATCTAGATTTATTATTGTATCCCTACTATGTTTATTGAACCAGTATCTTATAAAGTTTGAACCTATAAAACCCAATCCACCCGTAACAAGTAATTTCATTTGTAATCACTTTGTAGCTGATTTTTAAATATTTTAATTGCTTCTTCCAATCTCAAGGTATCCATTCCAGAAGCTTTTTCAACTTTTGATAAATTCAATGCTACTTTCTGTGGTCTCTTTGCAGGCTGATTAAGTTCTGCAGTCGTTATTGGTTCTAGAAGCTTTTCATTAAGGCCAAATTCTTTCGCAAGCATTTTACTGAATTCAAATCTACTAATATTGTCCTTTCCTGAAATATTAAATACACCAAAACGGTCTTTTTCGTATAAGGATAGTAGAAATTTCCCAAGGTTGTCTACTAGTGTCGGGTTGCTATATTGGTCCATTACAA
>JAJZNK010000021.1:4066-12117 GCA_021811735.1 Nanobdellota archaeon
CTTTATTTTATTTTTAAGTTTTAATTGCTGTATTACCCAGTTAGGAAAAGGCAACTTATCAAACGAACCACTTGCTCCGAACAGTACTGCAGTTCTAGCTATTATGTAATCCATATCAAGTGCTTCTATTACCTTTTCTGCGATAAGCTTAGTTTTCCCATAATAGTTTATTGGGTGCGGTTTATCTTTTTCGGAATAAGTAGTTGTCTTGTTACCATCATATACATAGTCAGTTGATATAAATATGTACTTGCACCCGTTTGCTTTACAAGACTCTGCAATGTTTTTTGTGCCTTCCACATTTATTTTCCATGCATCTTCAGGATGCAACTCACAATAATCGACGTTGCTTAAAGCATGTGTGTCTATCACCAAATCCGGTTTTACATCCCGCAGAAGCTTTGAAACATTGTTATTTTCGGTGACATCCAACCTTAGTGTATTGCTCAATTTTGGCTTATGGGAATTATACGTCCCATAAATTTCATATTTTTCATCGCTATAGCTGTAAATCTTATTCCCAAGAAGCCCGCTTGCACCTATTAAGAGCAATTTTTCCATAGTATAAACTTAAAATGATTAAATATTTAAATATTTATAACATTAAATGGTATTATGCCATTTGAATTTAAAAGATTGGAAATACCCGAAGTTATCTTAATAACTCCAAAAGTTTTTGCCGATGAGCGCGGTTTCTTCATGGAAACCTATCAAAAGGATGAATTCGCAAAAGCAGGAATAACTGGCGAATTTTTACAACAAAACCACTCTAAGTCAGTTAAAGGTGTATTAAGGGGCTTGCATTATCAAAAAGAGCCATATGCGCAAGCAAAGCTTGTGAGGTGCATAAAAGGAGAAATATTCGATGTTGCAGTTGATATAAGGGAAAATTCGCCCACTTTTGGTAAATATGTTTCTGCACGGCTTTCTGAAGAAAACAAGAATATGCTTTACATTCCGAGAGGATTTGCTCACGGTTTTGAAGTATTAAGTGCCGAGGCTGAGATAATTTATTGCGTAGATAATATTTACGCTAAAGAAAATGAATCAGGTATTATTTGGAATGCTTCAGGTATAGAAATAAATTGGCCTATTAAGAGTCCAATACTTTCTGAAAAAGATAAAAAATGGCAAGATACAATTTCTTAATAAACACAAGATAAAAATTATTTAAACAATATTTTTCTTTTGTTATACATATGATTAAATACTCCATCATAGAAACCAAAAGCTAAACATCTTATTACTACTGTCAATCCTCTAACGCGCATTAATTTAAAAGTATAAACTATAAGTTGCTTAAGATAAAAAGAGGGCTTAAGTTTCTTCTCTAAACATAGACGTGTTGAATTACGAACAATATAATAATATCTAGTTGGTGGTTCAAAGTATACAATTTTACCAGACTTTAATATTTTTTTATTACCTATTTGGTGCTGAACGATTAATTTCTTACAGTAAACTAAAATCTTTAAGCCATTTTTTTTAACATTAAAGCAAAAATCATAGTCTACCTGATCAATAAAAAAATCCTCTCTAAACTTAATTAGATTTAAAATTGATGCATATATGAGATTTCCCGAAGTCATCCACCTATCAACTTCAATAAAAGGTCTTTTATTCGGGATATTGTAATTACTTAATCCAATGATGCCTACATTTTTTATCTTATTTGCGTTGTAACATTTTAAAACTTCTTTTATTGCATTTAAAGAAATTTTTGTATCCTGGTCGAGCGTGATTATCCATTCTGGATCATATCTTTTAATTGCGATATTACATCCAATATTTAGTGCAGCTGCAATACCTAGATTATCATGATTCACGACAATTTTTATTTTCCTATCACTATCTAAATTCCGAATTATATCTAGATACTTCATATTTTTACTTTTATTAGCAACTATAATTACTTTTAGAACCTGTTTTTTAATATTTATGATATTATTTATTAACGATTCTAAATTAGGTTTGTATGTTACTATTATTGCAACAACATTATTTATTCTCATAAAACTATCCATTTATAACTTTACTTTTGTAGAAAATTTATAATTAAAGTATATAAGGTTTACAAGATCTTTTAGTATTCTTATTTTCCCTGTGCCAAGGCTTTTGCCACTATAAAATCCTAGATTAAACTTTATAAAATTGTATTCATATTTAGTGTTAACCCTGTAACTTAAATCGTGATCCTCAAAACCGTTTATATAAGTTTCGTCAAAAATTATCCCTTTATTCTTCTTAATAAAGTTGTAACTAAGTACCCAGAATGCTCCTTCTTCGTATAACTTTATCTTTTTTTTAGAAATAATATTAAAAATATAAAATTTAAATTTATTAGATTTATCATAAACAAAAAATTTAAGATTAAACTTTTCAACATATCTATAATACTCACTGCTGAATCCTTTTGTAATTAAGCGAACTATTAGAAGTAATATTCGATTTATCTTTGCAACGTATACATAGTTTCCTTCTTTTGTTTGATCTTTTTCTCTGAATAAAACGTCCGTAGACCTTTTATTGGCAATATCTAATTCTTTTTCAAGCACACTAATATCATCTATTTTATAAATATCATCATTTGATATAATTATCCAATTAAATTTATATTTTTTTAAAGCATATTCTACTCCTCTATTCACGCTTCTAGCGAAATTAAAATACGGTCCATTACTCTCTACAAAAACTATGGTAAATCCCTTATAAATTTTTTTTGCTGCTTTTGCATAAATGCTATTGTGGTTAGCAGTAGGGATTATTACACAAACTTTTTCTGATCCATTAAAAATATAAAATCTAATTCGTGCTTCTGGTCTATTCTTCATCCACAGAACTACTTCTTTTGAAACATTAAAAGAGTCATAGAACCTAAATAAGTCCTCTATGTTACTACTTTTATACAAAATTTCCCTTTTGGTCATTAATATCACAAGTTATCTATTTAACTATCTTAATATACACTTTAAGTGTCTCTTTTGCGCATCTTTCCCATGTAAAACTCCTCGCATATTCTGTTGCTTTCCTTTTCAATTTTTCATTGTAGCCATTTTTCTTTATGTTCTCTATAATCTGCGCCATGTGCTCCGGGCTCTCTGCCTCGAAGCAGTACTTCCTGACTTCCTTTGGGATCTTTCCCTTTTTATATATTATTACCGGAAGGCCGCGAGACTGCGCTTCCAAAATTGGAAGGCCAAAACCTTCGTATAAGGAAGGGAATACAAACACATCAAACGAGTCGTATATACCTATAATTTTATCTTCCGGAGCAAAACCCATAAATTTAACATTTTTTAATGTCTTTGCATTCTCGACCAATGTTTCATAGTCGTAAGTTTTTGCGCCCCATAAAGAAAAGGTAACTTTATTTTTTAATTGTTTTGCAGATTCCAATATAAATTCAATATTTTTATTTGCTGCAAAAGATCCTATGTAGCCTACATTAAATCTATTATCTGCAACTGTAATCTTAGGATTTAAAAAGCGTTTGTCAAGGCCTGAATTTACTACAAAAACCTTCTTTTTATCAAAGCCTAAATTTATCACTTCCTCCTTTGTCTGCGAGGAATTAGTTATAATTGCATCTGAAATTCGCAAGTTATAGTCTATACCTCTTTTAAGTGCTATATAATTCCATATACGGTCTTTCAGAAAATAACTCAGGTTTTTTGCGCGTGCAGATACAGGTATAGGGTTAATGTCATGCACTGTGGAAACTACCTTAGTTTCTTTAGGTAATCTATGTGCTATAAAAAATCCGGTGGGGATGTGTACTATGTCGGTTTCATCAATCGTATTAAAAACGGAACCAAGCTCAAACGATAATGCATCTCCCAACCTTCTGATATAAGGAAAATAAAATTTTTTGACACTTATGTCATTTGATCTCTGCATTACTTTAAGGTTTTGATACAGCTCTTTAATATACCGCGGTATCCCCTGTTCTCTTGCCTCAACCTCCTTTATTGATAAAAGTGTTATTCGGAGAGTCATTTTAAAGCACCATTCAGATCGTTAATGAACTTATCTATGATTCTGTCTCTGCTAAGCTTTATTGCAGAGCTATAAAATTTTTTTGAAAGAGTTTTCCTCTCTTTTCGGCTCAGGCCAAAATACCTTATAACGCTATCAGCTAGATCCCCATCATCTAATTTAGATATCATTCCACTATCAACTTTTTCTATTATTTCTTTTGTGCCTGTTTCAGTTGATACTACTGCAGGGAGTCCGCCAAGCATGGCCTCTAGTGTGCTTGCAGGAAATGTATCGCCTCTTCCCATATGGACATATAAAGCAGAGCTTTTTATTTCCTTCACCAAATCCGCTACATAACCCAAGCAATTCACTCCTTGGTATCTGCAATCCACAAATCTCTCTAAGTCTGGCATATTCCCGACTATATCCAATTCTGCATCTGGGAACCTTTTCTTCACTATTTTAAAGGCTTTAAAAGCTATATCTATGCCTTTGTAGTATGCACTATTTGTGCCTATCGTTAGGATTTTATGACTGTTAAAATTTGGAGAAATATTTTTTTCTGTAATAAGCCTCTTCCTCATCTCAGGCCTTACAAAAGTATATGTTACAATACTTTTTGCATCTGGAAGGATTTCTTTTAAAAGTCTCTCCTCCATCCTTCCCACACATACAAACAAATCGACTTTTTTTAATAGCTCTATTGCAAACTTTTTCCTCGTTCCATTTATTAAACCCGTTTTTATATAATATAGTAAAGGGCTTGCCAGTATATCTATTATTTTTGCATTCTTTTTAAGAAGACCCAATCTTTTCGCAAGCGCAGGTACGATATATGTGCCTTCGCAGAAGTATATATCATAATCTCTAGGAAGCGAAAAAACCGCCTTGGTTATGCTAGCCCCTCCAATTACTACATTACTCTTTTCAGACCTTAACTTAGGGGCGGGGTAAAAATTAGCATGCAGTGCTTTTGCGAGCGCCGCATGGAAATAGTGCGGGTCATAATACAAAAATAGTGTTTTTTGCCTATCAATTTTCATTCAATAACCATCAGCTTGTTTCCAATTGCAAGGTTGTTAATGCTGGCTCCTATTTTTACCTGTTAAGCGCATATATACTGAAAGTGTCTTCTCTGCAGTATTTTTCCATGTAAATTTGCTAACTACATCCTTCGCTGCTAATTTCAGTCTTGCTGAATTAACGCTTTTCCTCCTAATGTTCTCTATAATCTGCGCCATGTGCTCCGGGCTCTCCGCCTCGAAACAGTACTTCCTGACCTCCTTTGGAATTTTTCCGTACTTATATAGGATTACCGGCAAGCCTCTCGCCTTCGCTTCGAGTATAGGCATCCCGAGCCCTTCATATACGCTAGGGAAAGCGAACGCATCAAAGCTGTCGTACGCCTTTACCTTGTTTTCCTCTTTCAGGTAGCCCATCAGCTTCAGGTTGTCCAGGTTGTTTATCTCTTTGAACCTCTGCAGCATCTTCATATCCGCTCCTGTCCCGTATAAGACAAACCTGTAATCCTTCCCCCTGAGGCTCTTTGCCGCGTTTAGTATGAATATGACGTTTTTGAAAGTTACTAGAGAACCTACATACCCAATCGTGAAATATTTTTTATTTTTCTTCCTCTTCAATGAGGTCCTAATAAACCTATCCTCTATGCCGTGCAGCACGATTTCGATGTTTCTGTGTTTGCCAAAATTTTCTATTATTGCTTCGCGCGTTTGTTCTGAGTTGCAAAGGAGAAAATCCGAGTATTTTACCGCATCTATTATGTTCTGCTTCAAGAATTTGTCGTTTTTACTCTGTGAGCCATTCACATGTGTCTTAAGCCGATAGAGATTGTGCATTGTAGTGATGACCTTTGCATTGTTTCCAGATTCCTTAAGCACCCTAGCTGCGTATCCTACCTCATTATCAGTTATGTGTACTATGTCATACCTATCCTTTGGCATGTTGCGTATCTCTCTCTTGAATGCGGTGTTGGCGTATACAATGCCGCCAACATCATCCCTTTGTGCTTTTGAAAGTGCATAGATCTTGTCTATCCTGTCCTCCCTGGAAAGAAGAGGCCTTATGTGCTTATCAAGCTGATAAGCATAGTCTATCAAACCAGATCCGCTTCCCATCTGCGGCTTGGACGAGCTTATTATGCATATCCTCATGTAGAACACACAGCAATATTATTATTTATACTCTAAATAAGTTCTTATATCTTTTAGGAGTGCGCTTTGATGAAAAAGGAAAAAAGGTATATATCATACCTAATATTAGCAATAATAACAATTTCTCTCTTGCAAGGCCTTTGGCTTTTCAAAGGCGCAGCTTTCGATAATGTCGATTCTGGGCTGATAAACTACATCAACCAAGCTTCTTACCTTACGTCTCTTTATAACTCATTCTTCATCTGGACAACACTAAATTACACAGGGTTTATAACTTCAACAGGTTCGCCGATAGGCTTATTCATTTCGGTTATCGATTTCCTGGTTGTTATGCCTCTCGGCGAGGGAATAGGTTCCGGAATATACATTGGCCTTCTCATAGCTGCAGGGAACCTTGGCATATTCTTCCTCATATATAAAGTCCTAGACAAGTATCCGATTAGGGCAAGAGCAGTTTCGGGTTTTCTTGGGATAGCCATATTCAGCTTTTACACCGCGGTAAATAATGGCCCTGGTTACAACATTACAGGGACATTCCTTCCATTGTCTATTTTCTTTATATACATGCTCTACAGGCACCTAGAGCAGCATGGAACAAAGCTTACGAGCTCTACCTACCTTGGGACAATATTCCTTCTGATTCTCTCCCTTGCCGCCCTTTTTGCATTTGGCGGCGATGCTTACGCGATACAGGACGTCCTGGAAGTATCGATAATAATGCTTGTGCTGGTTGCATTCTCATCAAAGAAAAAGATGGCATTTTTCATTTTTTTGTCTGTGCTACTCCTTGCCATTGCAATCAATGCGAGCATGTATTCAACAGCAGCGCTTTTTACTGGAAAGGTGGGCAATCAGTTCTTCAACAGCGGCTCAATAGCCATAATTCACGATTATAACTACCAGAACATATTCTCCTCTCTGCAGCTATACGCCCAGACAAACTACCTCTACGAGTACTACGAGCTCTCATATTTCATATTAGCTATCGCATCGCTTTTCTTCGCAATAGAGGCAAAAGAAAGGGAGAAGAAGGCGATGGTAATTTCGGTATTCGTAGCATTTTTCTTCATACTGCTGATATGGGACAATTTCAGCCCTCCTTTCGGCGCAGTATTCTCATTCCTGATCAACCACATAAAGGAGCTCCTGGTATTCAGGTATTCCGGATCAAGCCTTTACTATCTGGTGCAGTTCGCCTATGCGTTTTTGGCTGGCATAGGGTCTGGCTTCTTATACGGCAAGATATCTGTAATAGCAAAGGACCAAACATCAAGAAAAGTTGTATTATCGGTATTTTCCATATTCGTGATATCGCTTATACTTGTAGTCGCCTATTATGGAGAGTACAATTCTTATAAGACTTATTCGGGCATAACGATACCGCAGCACGTCGACAAGATAGCAGCGTACATAAATTCACATAATGGCTACTTCAATGTCGCTGCGCTTCCTGTGCAAGCGCCGTTCTACCATTTTGATACCTGGTACAGGGGCACCGACATATACAGCTATTTGGTTGACAAGTCTGTGTTTCCTGGCGGCTATAACTCGCAGAATGAGCTTTTCTTCCCGAGCAGCTATGGGGAGTATTTCGGCGCTGCCAGTTCTGAGCAGAATCCAGTGCCCAAAAACTACAGCAGCGCATTCCAGAACATATTTGGAGTTCTTGGAATACGGTACGTTATCGTTCAGGGTGATTCTATCGTTGGCACTACCGGCTTCTCGGCAAATGCGATGGTTGACAACCTGGACAACGATCCGGAAATGAAGATGGTTTTCTCGTCCGGACCGAGCAAAGTGTACGAGAGCAGCAACTACGTCCCTCTCGTTTACGCCTCGAACCTTGATATAATACAGTCTAACACAACCTCCGGCATATACGCTCAGATATCAAACAGCAGC
>JAJZNK010000025.1 GCA_021811735.1 Nanobdellota archaeon
ATTACTCTCGCAGCAGCTATTGCATATAGAGCGCCAGCATCTGTCGTAATTACCATAGCATCTCTACTTTTTTAATGTTTTTAAGCTTTACTCTTTTAAGTCATTGCATAAAACCCTAAAATTAACGGTTAATTTTCTCAGGGCAACTATACGTTAACTTGTTTCAACAAAAAGTCTTTTTAATGCGAAATAAATAATTCAATTATATTGTTTTATCAAAAACGAAAGGTATTTATACAAGTTTTTTCATATGGTTTATGATAAACATGGAAGTAAATGAAGTGCCTGATGAGATAATTGACTGCCTTTTCGATGCGATCGAAAAAAATAATAAATTATATGTTATCTTAAAAGAAGATAGCAAAGATAATGAAGATAAGGTCGAAAAAGTTTTCGGAAAAGATGTTGAGTTTTTGGACATGATGGATGTAATCCAGAAAAAAATGCTTTCAGATTTGATGGATGCCGTAAGTATATTCGATAATGAGCCGTTTCTAAATAAATTGGGTTTTATGCAGGTTACCGAAATATTCTATGATCTTACAAAACTTCATCAGAGCAGAAAAATGCTTTTCAATTATGCATTGTTAGGAAGAAGGGGCAAAGAAGGATTGTTACAGACTCTCGGCGGAGGGAGGCTCACAAAAAGCGCCATATTTGTACCCTCAAAAAAAGAAAAGGATGCAGAGACTTTCATAAAAAAATGGAATGTAGAATACATGAAGAAAAGAGTATTCGTTTTAGGAGGTTAGACAATGGAAGAAAACAATAGGATGGAAATAAGTCTTAAGGTTGCAGAAGCGCAGCAGGATGATATAGGTCAGAATTCAGTAAGGATAGGAACTGCTTGGATGAAACAGATAGGAGTAAGGCCAGGTGAATTCGTCGAGATAGAGGGAAACAGGAAAACGGTTGCAAAAGTAGATCGTGCTCACCCTGGAGATTTGGGATTGAATATAATCAGAATGGACGGAACTACCAGAAAGAATGCAAAGGCAGCGATAGGAGAAAATGTCATAGTCAGGAAGTCTGAAGTTTATGAGGCAGATTCGGTTAATCTTTCACCTCTTTCAAGCACACAATTAAGAGGTGCGGAAGAGCTTGTAGGCAGAATGCTTTTGGATAGAGCAGTTTCCAAAGGCGATATAATAACACTTGGGAGCGGTGGCAGAACATCATTTGCATCGTTTTTCGGAGATGACATAATGAGAAATATATTTGATAGCACGTCTTTTCCGTCCTTCCAATTCGGTTTTTCTGAGCTTCGTTTTCTTGTAACGTCAACGGCTCCGAAGGGATTTGTGGTTATAACGGAGAATACAGACGTAAATATCTCACCAGAGCCGGTAAAGCTATCAGATGAGGCCAGAATAAAGCATGTTAGTTACGAGGATGTCGGAGGATTGTCCGATGAAGTTTCAAAGATTAGGGAAATGGTTGAGATACCTTTGAAGCATCCTGAAATATTCATGCGTTTAGGTATAACTCCTCCAAGAGGAGTTTTGCTGTACGGTCCACCAGGTACTGGTAAAACACTACTTGCAAGAGCGGTCGCAGATGAAAGTGATGCTCATTTCATAACAATAAACGGGCCCGAAGTAATGAGTAAATGGGTTGGTGATGCAGAAAAGAAGCTAAGGGAAATATTTGACGACGCGGAAAAGAATGCGCCTTCTGTGATTTTTATAGATGAGATAGACGCTATAGCTACGAAGAGAGAAGAAAGTATAGGAGAAGTCGAGCACAGAGTGGTTTCGCAGCTTCTTACTTTAATGGACGGACTAAAAAGCCGTGGGAAAGTTATAGTCATTGCAGCAACTAACCGGCCTAACGCTATAGATCCTGCGCTGAGAAGGCCAGGAAGATTCGATAGAGAGATAATGTTTGGCGTTCCAAATGAAAAAGGAAGATTGGAAATTCTCAACATACACACAAGAAACATGCCGATGGAAAAAACGGTTGATCTTCCATACATTGCAAAAATAACACATGGTTTCGTAGGCGCTGACATAGAATCTCTTATAAAAGAAGCGGCGATGAACGTAATAAGGAGAAACATAAACGAGCTTAATGTTAAGGAAGGAGAGAATATACCAAAGACAGTTCTTGAAAAGCTTACTGTTGCAATGGACGATTTCAGGGAAGCACTTAGGTTCGTAAGGCCGAGCGCTATGCGTGAAGTCTTAGTTGAACGACCGAGTATAGGTTGGGAAGATGTTGGCGGGCTGCAAGATGTAAAGGCGCAATTGAAAGAGGCAATAGAATGGCCATTGAAACACCCGGACTCGTTTAGGAACATAGGTATAACGCCTCCAAAAGGCATACTCCTTTTTGGCCCACCAGGTACGGGTAAAACAATGCTTGCAAAAGCCGTCGCACACGAAACCGAATCAAATTTCATAGCGATAAAGGGCCCGGAAATTTACAACAAATATGTCGGAGAAAGTGAGAAGAGAGTCAGGGAAATTTTCGATAAGGCAAGACAGGTGTCACCATCGATAATTTTCATAGACGAACTGGACAGCATTGCTTCCTCAAGATCTAATTATGAGGGAAACAATTCAGCAGAACAGGTGGTTAACCAGCTTTTAACCGAGTTGGACGGTATCGAGCCATTAAAAAATGTCATAGTTATAGGGGCAACTAACAGGATCGATAAAGTCGACTCAGCAATACTTAGAACTGGAAGATTCGACAATATAGTATTCGTACCTCCTCCAGATGAAAATGGAAGAAGAGAAGTGCTTAAAGTTTACCTGAGCAAAATGCCGATTGAGAGTAATAAAGAAGAACTAATTGAATACCTTGTTAAGAAAACGGAAGGTTACGTTGGATCAGATATAGAAAGACTTGCAAAGGAAGCAGGTATGAATGCCCTTAGGGGTAATATCTCAGCAACCAGTGTCACAAAAGAGGACTTCGAAAGGGCCCTTGATCTTGTTAGACCTAGCTTGAGTCCTGACGACGCGAAAAGGTACGAAGACATGGCAAAGAAACTTTACAGTAAGAAGGAGAAGGCGAAGGAATTGAACTACTTTGGTTGAAATGGATCACGAAGACATATACAAACTTATACTGAACGACGAGCTTGGGTGGGAGCATCTTATAACCACAATCATACGGGAAGAGGAAATGGACCCGATGGACATTGATTTAATAAAGATAGCCGACAGGTTCGCTGTCCTTATCTCGAAGATAAACCAAGTAGATTTCAGGTTTGGGGGTAAATTCGTTTACACGGCTGCGATACTGCTAAAAATGAAATCTGACAAGGTGATAGACGAAATGCTCGAATTGAACAAGAAAAAAGAGCACGAAAGCCAGCAAAAATACATAAAAGCCGTCCCATTCGACATCGCTGTCACGTCCAAGCTGCCGCTGTTCAGAAGCAGAAAGATAACTCTTACGGAACTTATAAACACAATAAGGGATGCAATGCGCTACGGCGGAAAGCAGAAGATAAGTTTCGAGTTAAAACTGAAAGAGGTAAAAATAGAGGAAAGGATAAGATTCCTGCTCGAAAACCTGGCAAAGCTTTTCGGGAAAAAGGAGACGGTGCTTTTTTCGGAGCTCCTTTCAAAGAAAAACGACAGAAAAGAAGTAATCTACACTCTCTTACCACTCCTTTTTATATCAAACATGGACAAGGTTGAAATCTCACAAGAACAGCCGTTTCAGGAAATATACATTAAAAGTAGAGTCAAATAAGTTAATATTGTATTATGTCTTATTTATCATAGTTATGGCAAAAACAGCTGAATACATAGAGGCATTGATTTTTTCATTTGGAGATGGGATAACCCTAGAGGAACTCTCAAAAAGAACAAAATCGGATCACTTGATAATACAGAAGGCCATAACTTCACTCAATAAATCTTATGAGGAAAGAAAAAGTGCATTTTACATAATAACAGAGGGGAATCTTTATCGAATGAGGCTGAGAAGTGACCTACTTTTCTTGGTCAATGATTCATTGAAAACCGATATGAGTAAAGGGGTTTTAATGACTCTCAGTTTCATTGTTCTGAGCGGTAAAGTGTTCCAATCAGATCTGGTAAAAAAAAGAGGAAGCATCTCCTACCAGCACATAAAAGAGCTGAAATCCAGAGGATTAGTCTCAACGTCAATTGAGGACGGCAAAAAGGTCATCAGGGTGACTCCAGCTTTCTATGATTATTTCGATGTTGATAGGAAAGAGTTTAAGGACATAAAAGATACGATAAAGGAAGAGCTGGACAAGGAAAACAATAAAACAGTCGAGTATACTGGAAACTAAAATACGACGACCTTTTTACTTATAGTTATCCCAGGTTTCTTTTCTTCGATAGGTTTTGGACCTTCTTGTTTTTTGATTTCTTCCACGGGCTTTTCAGAGGCTTTGGGTATATCTGCACCCTTCACCTTTTCTATCGCTGATTCTATCGCATTACCTATTGCAGCAAAATCACTCTCCTCTAATTTCAACGGTTGCCATACGTGGTTTATAGTGTCGTCATCATATCTTGGAAGTAGATGGATAATCGCATGAGGGGTAACCGTGCCCTTTGTAAGCTCTTTGGTATAGAGAATATCAACGTTGTTTGGGGCCAACGCAAGCATTATTGCGTATCCAACGGCCCTGGCAATGCTATAGTACTGTAAAAACTCATCCTGTGGAATTTCATAAATGTTATTATAATGTTTTTTTGGAATCATGAGCATATGGCCCTTAGAAGCTGGATTTATATCTAACACCCCCATCATCAAAGCATCATCATATACTTTTTTTGCCGGTATTTTACCCTCTACAATCATGCAAAAGACACAGTTCTCATCTTCCATATAAGATATCATTATCCAAACTATTTATTCTTAAGTGATATTTCGCGATCTGCAAAATAAAGGCTTTTAAACGTGTAAGTCGTAGGCTTACTTATGAAAGCAAAAACTGACATGAAGTTTGCCAACGAGGAGAAAAGGTTGGTCGATGCAGCTATAGGACTTATACTGTTCACTTTCGGTATTGTCCTTATAGTAATGGGCTTAGTGTCCATAGTCTCGACGGCGGTTCTTAGCGGATATTTCTATAAGACCGTTACTACAGCTCCTTCGCAGTACATATATCCACTATTTGAGGTAATTGTGGGAATAGTAATATTCGCATTCTCAATGTGGGCATTTAAGGCAAGAGTATAAGGATTATTTTATAATTTTTTATTTTTTACTTTTATTTTCGGTGAAAAAGAAAGATTTATATACTTGTTGATAATTTAGTAATTTGTAGGTGGTTAAACATGGCATTATCTTTCAGTGAAGATTATATCGCTAAGATCAGGAGGATGTTCGGTCTTAACCTGTATGAGGCGAAGGTATGGATTGCACTTCTTTCACAAGGGAAGTCTACATCCGGAAAACTAAGTGAAATAGCAAACATCCCGAAATCAAGGGCATATGATATACTAGTTTCTCTTGAAAACGGAGGGTTCATAGTACGAGATTTGAGCAAGCCAATAAGTTATAGGGCAATTCCTCCAAAAGAACTCATAGAAAAACTCGAAGAAAAGGCAAAGGAATCTATGGAGCAAAGGATAGAAAAATTAAGCAAGCTCAGAAGCAGCGCAGTTCTTACAGATTTGCAGAACCTTTATGACAAAGGGATAAAATATGTGGATGAAGGGAAGGTAGCCAACTCTTATCAAGGTTTGGACAACATATATTTCAGAATAAAGAAAAGTATAGGCTCTGCTAAAAACGAAATAGTAGTGGTTACTACAGAAGAGTCCTTAGAAAAGAAAATAGATTCTCTTGGAAGGGCGCTTAAAAAGGCAAAGGCAAATAACGTAACGGTACATGTCTATGCACCTGTTAAGGACGTAAATGACACTATAGTAAATGAGATAAAACAGTTCGGGAAACTGAATAAGACTGACTTAGATATCGGGAGATTTATCATAGTGGACGGTAATGAAATATTCATATTTACTGAAAATGAACAGGAAACTCATCCGAGCAACGAAGTAGTCCTACACATACGTGGTAAATATCTGCCGGAAAGGATTAAAAAGTTGGTCTCGTCCCATGTAGTCAGTTAGACCTTAAAACAGTTAGAATTTAATATTAAAATCTTATATTAGTTTTATCATGACCTACATAAAGCAGATAGAGTTAGAGAATTTCAAGTCCTTTGCAGGCCACATAAAGTTCGATTTTGTGAATGGTTTCAATGCCATAGCAGGGGCAAATGGATCTGGGAAAAGCAACATAATAGATGCACTTCTTTTTGTATTTGGTGGATCCTCCAAGAAAGAGATGAGAAGTGATGTTCTCACAGATCTTATATTTAATGGAGGAAAAAACGGCAGACAGGCAGAACATGCGAAGGTGAATGTCATACTGGACAATTCTAAAAAGGAATTCAAGGCAATCGAAGGCGAAGAAATCTCAATAAGCAGAAAAGTCGACAAGAACGGGAAAAGCGTTTACAGGATAGATGGAAAAGCTTCTACTAGAGAAGAAGTATTGAACATTCTGGCAATGGTCAGGTTCAGGCAGGACGGATTTAATATAATCCCACAGGGCAGGATACTAGAAATAATAGGCTCCACAAATGAAGACAGGCTCAATCTCATAAACGACATATCTGGCATAAGCATATTTGAAGATAAAAAAAGTAAGGCAATGAACGAAATGAAAAAGGTCGAAGATAATATCTCAAAGATAGAGACTGTGCTTAATGAAAAGAAGAAACTGATGGAGCAGTTAGACAAGGAAAAGACTAGGGCCGTAGAATTTCAAGAGATGAAGGCAAAGCAGGCTGCACTGCTTTCTAATCAAACCCTGCTCAAAAGAGATACTGCGTATAAAGAGCTACAACTCATAATTGACAAACTGAAGGGCGTAGAAAAGGGAAACGAAGAATTATCATCTGCAATAAGCGATATAAATGACCGGTCAAAGAGAGTAAACGATGAGCTTGAAAATATAAATACAAAAGCGGAATCGGAGGGGGAAAAAGAGATACTTGATGCCGAGAACAGGGCAAAAGAGCTAGACGCTGAACTGGCAAGGCTTGGTGCTGTCCTGAAGAATGACAATGAACAGCTGAAAAACATAATCTCCTCAATAGAGGAACTTTCGAAATCGCAGAAAGACATGGGCGAGCAGGTTAAGCACGAGGAAGAAGAAAAGAAGAAACTAATGGAGAAAATGGAGCACATAAACTCCAAAAAACTCGTTTTAATCGAAAGCGATTCAAAGGCTCAGAACTATCTTAAAACTAAAGAGATGCTGGAAAAAAAGGCATACGATGCAGAAAAAAAGGCATATGAATTAAGAGTAGTGCTTTCCGATTATCCAAAAGTATCCGAGATTGAAGAGCATCTTACAAAACTTCAAAAGAGCAAATCAGAAACGGATAAAAAATTAAAGGAGTTGACTCTTACATTTTCTTCACTTAAACCGGAAACAGACAGGCTTAAAATACAGTCGAAACGGGAAGGAGATTCAGTCTATCTGCTCAGGGAACAGCTGCTAAATCAGAGAAACTTACTTTCCTCACAGAATAGGGCAATAGACATTGTAAATAAACTTAGAAAGGAGATAACCGGCGTGCATGGGGCAGTGTCGGAGCTGTTTTCGTTAAAGGACTCGAAATATAATGTTCCTGTAATAAGGTCGATAGGTAGAAGAAGTGACTTTATAATAGTAGATAATGAAGATACAGCGCGAGAATGTATTGAAAAACTTAAGAATGAAAAACTTGGTTTTTATACTTTCGTACCGATGACTTCTGTAAGAAGCAATTACGCGTTTGAAACTATCAATGAAACGGGTGTTGTAGACTACATAATAAACCTTGTGAATTTCAGTGGAGAGTATTCGAACGCCATGAAGTTCATATTCGGAGACACAGTTCTAGTCGAAAACTTCGAAACGGCAAAAAGATTGATAAATAAATATAGGATGGTCATGGCCGATGGAACAGTTTTTGAGAAAACTGGTACGGTTTCTGGAGGGCATTTTGAGATACCAAATGTACTAAATATAAACCGAAGGATATCCGAGATAAATAAGGAAATCGAAGAACGATCTAAACTGAAAGAAAAACTCGATGAAGAGATGGTAGAAAAAGAAGCGACCCTAAATTCTACAATGGCAGAGATTAAACTCCAGCAAAAGATTTTGGAGGATAATAAATCAGATATAGAGAAGTTGATGCGAGAAAGATCCAAGTTCACAGGTACCGAATCAGAAATATCTGAAAGTATACAGGCTCTTGAAAATGAAGTTATATCCTTTAAAACCAAACTTGATGAATTGGACAAGAACAAACCAGATATCTCAGATCACAAAAAGGAAATAGAATCTTTCGAAAAAGAAGTAAATGATCTCCAGGTAAAGATAGCGACGTCTGGTAACAGGCTTTCAACCGTTTTTATGTCTGAGATATCAAATCTTGAAAAGAGATTTTCGCAGCTTAATAAGGAAAAGCAGCGATTTGAAAAGGACATAGAGGATGTTGAGACTGCAATTAAAGATTCGCAGGATAGGTACGGAAAGGCTAGAAAGGAACTGTCGACTAAATCGGATAAACTTACAAGCTTGAGGAAAAGAAGGACCGAACTTATGAATAGCCTGTCATCATTGCAGAAGGAAAGAGAAGACACATATTCAAAGTCACAGAAAATAAGTCTTGAATTAAATTCGTTGAAAGTCAAGGAAGCAGAACTCAAAGTAAAATTCGAAACGGCCGATGAGGATTACAACAAGTACAAAGTTGATGGTGTCAGAATTGGGGAAGGAGAGACCATAGAAAAAATATCCAAAGAGCTCAATTCGATAACTGCAAAGATAAATTCATTTGGGCCGATAAACGAGCTTGCGTTGAAGACCTTTGTAGAAACTCAAAAGCAATACGATGAGTTTTCAGGTAAGCTTTTAAAACTTAATGAAGAGAAGGAAAGAATAATGTTAATCATTACAGATATAGAACAGAAGAAATTAGAATCATTCAATAAAACGCTTTCTGAAATCAATACAATTTTTACGAAGGTATTCAATTCAATAACGGGTGGAAAGGCAGAGCTGGTCCCAGAAGATCCTCAGAATGTATTTTCTACTGGCTTAGATATTGCGGTTGATCTTCCGAATAAGAAAGTAAGGAATGTCCGCGGTCTTAGTGGGGGTGAACTGTCAGTCCTTGCGATATCACTCATAATGGCCCTTTCTAAATACACTGATGCAGTCTTCTACGTTCTAGACGAGGTTGATGCTGCATTAGACTCCATAAATGCAGGAAACTTCTCTGCACTTGTAAAAGCATATTCTGCAACGTCTCAGTTCATAGTGATATCGCACAACGAGACTACGTTGATAAATGCGGATGTTATATATGGAGTAACTATGAACAACGAGGGAGTTAGTAAGGTGGTTAGCGTTAAAATGCCAGAACAGGCGAAATGATTATTTAAAATAAGCAATTATTTTTTTTACGTCTTCAAGACTCAATGTCTTAACTGGTTTGTTTTCCATAACTTTCAATTCAACTGGCAAGCTGGAGAAGAACTCTTTGCTCTGTTTTTTTGTGGAGGTTTTAACCTCAGTAAATGAATTTGACACGGCGTTTTTAAATGTCATTTCTCTTCTTTTGAAAATTCCCTGTAAAATTTCATGCGGTCTTCTTTTTATATTCACCATTGTGCTTGTAACCCTTGGTTCAGGATAAAATGCATACTTTGGAACGTCTGTAATTTTTGAAAAGTCCATAAATACTTTTTGAAATGCAGAAAAAACAGTTTTGGGATCTTCTGCTATAAGCTCATCCGCAATGGTTTTTGGTAATATCATTACTCCAGACTCAAAATCATAGTGAGATAACTTTTCTATGATTCTATCAGTTATATTGTACGGTGGATTTGAAATTACTTTTGTGAATCTTGGGTATATCATATCCAACGCATCTGCATTTATCACCTGTACGTTATTATCTATCTCATATTTGTCCACAAGGTATGAATAACATTTGATTTCTTTTTCAATTGCGATAATTTTGCATATACGCCTCACGCGCGTCTCTATACTCCCAAAACCAGCACCTATATCCAGTACTACATCTGTTTCTTTTAGGGTTGCGTTTTCTACTTCTTTTTCTAGTAATTCTTCATCTACAAGGAAGTTCTGTCCGCTTTCGTTTGTGCTTTTTATTTCAAAATCATTTACTAATTTTATTATTGTGTCCTTAAGAATATTCATATTACTTACTTTTTCCACGTGGAGGTTTCAATCTGTTGACTGAATATTCTTCATTGCAGGACTGACAGTTAAAAACATAGAATTCTTTTGACTTTCCGTTGTCCTTTCTTTTCTGTGTTTGAAGGGAGGATTTGAAATCGTTTGGCTTTCCACATTTCGGGCAATTAAATACAAAATTAAAGTCGGTTTCGCCCTGTTCTCTGTATATCATCAATTTCTCAGATTTATCACCAAAACTTATAAATGATTTCTTTATAAAATTCAGCTTGTCTATGTTCATACAAAAAACTGGTTTTTCTGTCTTAAATATCTATTCAACCTCTATGCGGTTAAGTTCACGGCTCTCCTTTATCCATATAGCCCAGCATAGTTCTATTCCGCTCATTGACATATTTCGCGCGATTTCCAACCCTTTCTCTATACACTCTTGAGGATTATTTACTTCAGAAAAGTTCTTACTAATCCATCTTGCTATTATCTTATCCGGCATTATAGTGTTTACGCCACTTTGCATTCTAAGATACTGGAATGTACTTATACCGACCCCTTTGATTTTTCCAATTGGGTCGCTTTTAATATTGTAATAATCTGCCTTTTTCGACCAGTCCTTTAATTTCTGCATATCACTCTTTTTATCGTCTTCGGACATAAACATACAGATTTTGATCATCGTATCCCATACACGATTGTTTCCAAACACCTTTAGAAGTTCTTTCCTAGGTATTTTTTGAAGGTCTCTGCAGGTTTTGATTCTCCCATTTTTTATATATTTCTCTTGGAATTCCTTTACTTTTGGTACTACGACTGTAAAATAGTTTAATCCAGAACTATCAAGGCATGCGTCAAGTATTATGAGCACTGGATTACCATTCCACCGGTTTTCCGTTAAACATAAGTCTGCAAATTTCTCGGCTTCGGTCAAAACAGCTCTTCCGAAAAGCTTTAATGCATTATATTTCATTATCTATGAATAGGGTTTGGGATATTAATCATGTTCTACGGCCCGCTATAAAAATATATTTAAAGGTAAAAAACATAAGTAGTGTATAATTTCGATAAGTATGAAAGTACCAAGGTCTAGGAGAAGAGGAAAAAGCAGAGTCTTCAGGTTTGACGACTTCAAGGCTGTTGCAGAGGTAAAATTCCCTTCGGTTCAAGATTCAATGAATGCAAGAGTTGTTAAAATAACGCATGATCCATACAGAACTGCCCCTTTGATGCAGATTAAATTTGAAGATGGTAAATCTTCTTTTCTGCCAGCTTTTACGGGAGCATATGAGGGGCTGATTATAACCTATCTTAAAGCAGATTCTGTTAAGAATGGTTCGATTCTAAGACTCGGCGAAATTCCTACGGGAACCAATGTCTATAATATAGAGCTTAAGCCAGGAGATGGCGGTAAACTGATACGAGCAGGAGGCAACACTGCTAAGATAATGGAAAACACTGGAAAGGAGGTTGCGCTGTCCCTTTCAAGCGGAAGGATACTCAGGTTAAAACCAGAATGCAGGGCAATAGTCGGTAGAATTGCAAATGCAGGCAGAAAGGAAAAACCTTTTTATAAGGCTGGCAATAAATATCATCTTACAAGGGCCAGAAGTAGATACTGGCCTATGAATGCCGCAGTCGCTATGAATGCTTATGAGCATAAGTTCGGCGGGAAGAGAAGAAGCACGCAGCACAAGTCAAAGAGCTCTTCAAGAAATTCGCCTCCGGGTGCAAAAGTCGGAGCAATCGCTCCTAAGAGAACAGGTGTAAGATAGTGGAAGAATATAAATTTAGAGGAAAAAGCGTAGAAGAACTTAAGAAGATGTCAAATGAGGAGTTGGCAAAGATAGCAAATGCGGATTTTAGGAGGTCGATAAAACGAGGTTTTTCACCGGAAGAAAAGATCTTCTTAGCAAATTTAAAAAAGAAAATATCCAAATCAAAGTCTATCAAGACCCACATGAGGGAAATGTTCATATTGCCAGACTTCGTTGGACTGACTATACATGTTCATAATGGGAAAGAGTTTGTACCTATAGAAATAAAACCTTCGATGGTGTTTCATAGACTTGGGGAGTTTGCGTTGACGACAAAACAAGTAAAGCACGGTTCTCCAGGTATGAAAGCAACACGTTCAAGCGGATTCGTTCCTATTAAGTAGATTATGGCAGAAAAAACTAAAACTAAAAGCAAGGATGTTCCTGTAGCAGAGAATACAAAAGAGAAGGCGGTTAAAACACTTACAAGAGTGCAGTCCAAAAGGGAGAGCATGCAGATATCATTGAAACATACTCATGAAATAATGGAAGCAGTCAAGGGAAAGGATGTCACAAAGGCTGTGAATTTCCTCAAAAAAGTGCTTTTGAAAGAGGCATATATACCCTTCAGGAAATTTCCAAGTAAGGGACATAAACATGGCGTTCCTGCCGGGTTCCCTAAAAAGGCGACAAAGCAGGTAATCTCCATATTAGAGGAAATGAAAAGTAACGCTAAAAACATGGGTTTTGATGAATCAAAGATAGTCGTAAGTGGTTACGCTTTAGGTAGAGGGGGTTACCCTAGATTTTCCAGTGGTTCTATTTATAGACATGGTAAAAGGACAAATCTTACAGTATACTCCTTTGTAAATCAGGAAAGAAAGATAGTTCAGAAGAAAGTAGAGAAAGTGGAAGCAAAGGGAGAAAAACCAACTGATACAGCCGTTTCTGTTGAAAATGAAAAGAAAGACACAAAACATGAAAATTCAACAGTCGAGGAGACAGTTCAAGATAACAAAAAACAAGAAAACAATAAAAGCAACGAGAACAATGAGTTAAAGGCGGAGAAATGATATGCTACCAAAAAAAATAATTGCAAATAAGGTGAATGAGGAAACTGCAAGAGAGTATTTGTTCAAGAGATTCAGTAAATTCGGGATAAGTGATATCAGAATTGAAAAGACCCCTCTTGGAATGAAGATAGTCATAAGGACACCTAAACCGGGTGCAATAATAACAAGAGCGAACCAAGTTTTAAAGGAGAGCTCAAAAGAGCTAGGTGAATATTTCAAACAAGAATCTCCAAGAATAGAGGTTGAAAATTCATATAATCCAAATCTGGATCCTGCAGTTGTTGCAGATTCTATAGCATTTAAGATAGCAAAATACGGCCCAATGAAGTATAAAGTTGTGGCGCACAAAGCTATGGATAGCATTATGGATGCTGGAGCCAAAGGCGTTGAAATAGAAGTAGGTGGCGTAATAAAAGAGAGGGCAGCACACTTTAAATTCAGGCCGATTGGCAGCGTAATGCCAAAAACCGGGCAGGTTGAATTTTTCGGGGTCAGGACTGCTAAAAAACAACTTGTCCTTAAAAGAGGGTCTATAGGAATAAAGGTAACTATAGTTGTGCCTACGGAGACTATTGGAGGAATAAAAATAAATGATGGAAGAGAATCTGAAAGATCTGGAGATGGAGCTCCTGAAGATGAACATAAAGAAGACGCAAGGGCTTCAACCAGCTGACGCAGGAAAGTACAGACATTTAAAGAAGAAGGTTGCGCAGCTCAGGGATGAGCTTAGACAGAAAGAGCTTTCGGCTTCTGTTAAAAAGCAATAGAAACAGTCTTAAGCTTCGTTTTATTGGAGATTTAATCATAATTGAGACATATATATCTTTTTCTGTCTATTCTCATTAATCTAATGCTCAAAGATATGCTCTATAAAAAGAAAAATTGATCTGATTACCCATTTATAACATCAAATAATGTTGCAAGCTGCTGTCTCTTTATCTCTATCTGGCTCTTCATTCGCTTGTACTCATCTTCACTGATCTTACCGGCGACGAAATTCCTTTCTAAATCAGAAGATTCCTTCTCGACATCTCTTATCTTATTGTTTAATTTTATAGAACCTTGCGGGCCCATTGACAGGCTGCTAGAAACGCTGTTGGCAAGTTGTCTTTTATCCAGCTTATTTCCATATTTTCTGGAAATCTCACTGTACATCTCTGTCATATCTCCCTCTAATTTTGAATAAGAATCTTTATCTTTGAACTTACAATCCCCTGCAATAACCATCCTAACGTTTGCAGACTGTTCAGTAGGATCGTAAACGCCGACTATTTTTGCCCATAGAAATATTGGGACTATCTTTTTTATCTCGAAGAACACAAATGCAAGTACGAAAGCCAGAACTGTGCCGTAAAGCGCAAGCGCCGACGGTACGTAGTTAAAATGCGTAATATTTGTATATATATCCGAACGGTAGGATACCATCAATACAACGGCTAAGATCACACCAACTATCAAGCAAGTCTTCCATTCTATCGGATACTTAGATCCTTTTTTGTTGTCTTTTGCACTTTTTATAACAGCGCGTATAGGTTTTACGTTACCGCCTCTGAAGGTTTCTTCCAGCTCATTATCCTCAAATTTTGTGAGCTCATTAAGTAGGATTTTGTAATTCATCTCCGTCATGTATTCAGAGACTTGGTTTCTCAATGCTTGCGGGTCGTCACTTTTTATATATAAATCATAGAAAACGTGCTTCTTTTCAAGTTCAGGAGTCTCAAATTCCTTCTCATAATTCTTTATGCTGAATCCTAACATGAAAATATATGATTTCGTTTAAATAAATAAGTATTATTATCAGTTTTCGGCCTGTCTTTTTAAATTATTTATTTGTGGCTTTTTATTAGTAACTAATGGAAATAGCCAGCATCGGGTTCATAATAATTTCCATGATGCTCATTATAACAGCTTTGCTGATGGTAATCACAAAAAACATGATACACTCTCTTCTTTACATGTTCATGTTTGTAATCTCCGTCACAGCCATGATTCTTTATATGAACGCGGTTTTCCTAGGAATTGCGGAACTAATAATATACAATGGGGGAATAGTGCTTCTTTTGGCTATAGGCATAAGCTCAATGCCAGAGGGAAGAATAAATAGGCTGAATTCGAAACTTGCCTATACTTTACCAGTCATTTTTTTGGGAATAACCTCATTTTTGCTTCTTAAAATGCCAAATGCGCCCGGCCAGCTTACTTTGAATTACTCGGATCTTGGAATCTACCTCTTCCAAAATTACGGTGGATTGCTTTTGGTCCTTGCTTTTACTGCTATAGCAAGCATATTCTCAACTATATATATTGTAAGTAAAGGGGAGAAGTTATGATACCCGAATCATATTTTCTTTTGCTTACCACATTACTTTTTTCGATAGGAATCTATGGAATAATATCAAGGAAAGAAGGAGTATCTATAATAATCTCCTCTGAAATAATAGTAAATGCTGCAATCATAAACTTCATTTCCGCCGCCAATTTTTATTCTAACCTTAATGGTGTAAGCTATGCTTTGATAACGCTGATAATGGTGGTATTTGAGACAGTGGTCTTCATCGCCCTAATTGTAGTATTTTCCAGGAAGACCGGCTCGTTGTCAATTTCAGAACTTGGGAGGTATAAGGGTTAGTATGTTGTATTTTGTAATCATCCCAATGCTTGTTTCTTCTATCTTGATTGCGTTGTTGGGCGAAAAGAAGCGTTTAAGCTGGGCCGTCTCACTTATAGGAGCCGCAGCTTCTTTTATGGTTTCATCCATCTTGTTCTCTACCTATTTTAATAAAGATATAATCGAGAAATATACGTGGTTTTCCGTTTCAGGACTGTCGTTTTCACTCTCTTTCTTGGGTAACAACCTTACACTTTTTATGGCAATGCTCGTATCCTTCATATCTGTTCTTGTCTTGTTGTTCTCTAGGTTTTACATGAGAAAAGAAAAACAGTCGCGTTTTTACGCAGAAATGTCCTTTTTTATATTTTCGATGTTAGGACTTGTCATCGCGAACAGTCTTCTACTTCTCTTTATTTTCTGGGAATTTGTCGGAATAGCATCCTATCTTTTGATAGGTTTTTGGTATGACAGAGAAGAACCTGCTGTCTCAAGCAAGAAAGCTCTTATAATAACAAGGATAGGGGATCTGTCATTTCTTACAGCCGTAATAGTGCTATTCTCCTCATTTAAAACATTCTCAATTTCGGACATTATAGGTTCGCTGGCCACCGCACCGCATTCAGTCTTGGTGCTTTCAGGCGCTCTGCTCACTATAGCAGCATTTTCAAAAGCGGCGCAGTTTCCGTTCTATACATGGTTGATAGACGCAATGGAGGGTCCGACTCCAGTGAGCGCTTTGTTGCATTCAGCAACGATGGTTGCGGCAGGAGTATATCTTCTGATAAGGCTTCTTCCCATCGTGTCCATAGCAGGGATGTCAGAATTCATAGTGCTACTTGCATTTATCACGGCATTCATATCTGCCGTTTTAGCACTTAAAGAAAGGCATTTAAAGAAAATACTAGCATATTCTACAATAGAAAGTCTGGCTTTTATGTTCATGGCCATCGGCACTCTAAACGCAGGCGGTGCGTTGTTTTATCTTTTTACACATGCGATTTTCAAATCAATGCTTTTTTTTATAACCGGTATTTTTGCAATATTCTTTGGGACATATGATATATACTTGCTTAAAGACAAAAGAATAAGAATGAGTTGGGTTACAGTCCCTGCAATAATAGGCTTTGCATCAATCGCCGCGATACCTCCCTTTATGAGTTTTTTTGCCCATTCTGCACTTACTTACAATTTCAATATATATGAAAATATTGCGTTTGTAATAGTTTCGTTTATTACAGCATTGTTCTCATTCAGAGCCCTTTTTGTTGTATTTGGAAAACGTGCTAGAAAGCCGCTAAAAAAAGAGTTCAATACAGTCTTTCCAGTTGTAACACTTGTCGTATTATCCACAATCGGCGGAGTATTTCTCTATTTCTTCGGAAGTATAATAACGATGGTACAGTCTTTCGACTATTTTTCATTCATTTCACTTGCGGCAGTCTTTCTTGGTGTAGTAATCTCTTACTTCGTATTCTATAAAGGAAAAGCAGAATCTTATACAACAAAAGCGCGCGATTTCGCGGAAAAATTTGAAAATTACAGGTATGAGAAACTCATAATCACTGCTGGAAAGGCAGTTTCTGCACTTGGATACGGTCTCGCGGAATTTGACAGTACACTTGTAAAGTCCGTTTCAACCGCCGCAGAGTCTACTTTTTTCCTTTCATCCAAGCTCCGCGAAATTGAAAATGGAGACGCGTTCAGATATTTAACGGCAATTATAATAGGAGTAGTAGCTGTGGTAATCTTAGCGGTGGTTTTTGTATGATTAATCTTATTCTTTTGTTGATAGTTCCGTTAATTGGTATCTCCTATATACTATTCGAACAGCTTAGTGGCAGAGGTCTTTCGCCAGATAAGATATCATTCATAACCATGGGTATAACCGCAGCTGTCCTTTTATCTGGTCTAATGTATGGTTTTATTCCATTTAATCTTAATATAAATTCTGCAGTAGATTTTTCGCTTTCTTTGAACATTAACTTCATAACTATACCGTTTCTTCTGCTCGTAGTTGTCCTGCCAATACCTATATTATATTTTGCTTCAAACGAGATTAAGGAAAATAAGCCAATGTTTTATCTATTTTATCTTCTTGTTTATAGTTCTGCTGTAGGCGTATTTATATCATCAAATTTGATTTTTTTCTTTTTATTTTGGGAAGTTGCTGTTCTTTCTCTGTTTTTTATGATGAGCCTCTGGGGAAAGACGATAAAGTCCAGAAAAGCGGGAATGAAGTTTCTAGTTTTTACACAGTTCGGGAGTCTCACATTACTAGCAGTTTTTATATTGCTGTTTGTATATACTGGCAGTTTTAATTTCTATACCATCGCTTCTAAGATGTCATCCGTACCACTTTACATCGAATATGTATCCTTTTTCCTGCTTCTTATAACTGTAATGATAAAAATGCCAGTGTTCCCGCTTCACGAATGGCTTCCCGATGCATATTATTACTCTCCAACCCCTGTAACGATGTTTTTGTCAGGTATACTTTCAAAATTCGGCGGTTTTGCGTTTATCCTCTTCGGTTTCGGGTTATTCAGGAATATCTTAATAAATCTTAGGATTCCCCTAGTTTTGCTGGGAGTTTTGGCTGCAATCTATATTGCCTTAGTTGCTTCTGGGCAGAGAGATCTTAAAATGCTTTTTTCGTACTCCAGTATGTTTTACATGGCCCTTGTTTTCATTGGCGTTTCTTCAGGCATGACCGTTGCAGTATCCGGCGCAGTCCTGCTCATGATAAGTCATGGTTTCGTAATTACGCTGCTTTTTGGTATCTCCTATATACTTCTTCAGAGAACAGGGACAAACGAAACAGGAAAGCTGGGAGGTTTAACGTCTAGAATGCCTTTGCTTTCCATTTTTTTCATGCTGGCGGTTTTTGCAAGTCTGGGTATACCTGGGCTTTCAAATTTTCCTGGAGAGTTGTTAATCTTTATAGGAACCTACTCAGTTGCTGGCATATCTCTTATAGCTATATTCGGCATAATGATTTCGACCAATTATTATCTTAGAGCACTAAAGGAGGCAATGTTCGGTCATCTGCAAAATAAGTTGTCTGGGATAAAGGACCTGAATAGGACAGAGGTGCTTGTTTTTTTATTTATTTCATTTTTTATACTTTTGATAGGGGTGTTCCCGTCATTGCTTACAGGAGTTCTTGGAGGTTTGTGATGTGGAATACCTAAATCCACAATACATTCTTTTCTCTGGCATTCTACTAGTTATACTACTGGATTTTTTAAGGCACAGCCTTGGTAAAAGCGGGAAGGGTTTCATACATTATCTAACTGCTATAATCTTAGTCACTTCTTTCGTATTCAATGCGTTCTATGGAACTATGAATATACACATGTTCTCTGAAACAGAGTATTCACAGTTTATAACTAGTTTCATGTTATTCATCTCTCTTTTCGTTTATCTGTTTATTCTGGCGGATAGAGAGGAGCACAGTTCCGTTCTAGATATATCATATCTTTCTGCAGTGCTTGGAGCTACGCTTGTCGTTATTTCAAGCAATTTTATATCGCTTTTTCTGTCTATAGAACTGCTTTCAATCTCCTCTTACGCACTTGTGTATATGCATAAGTCTAGTGGTGCACTCGAGGGTGCGGTAAAGTATCTTTCGACAGGCATAGTTTCAATGGTTATACTTATCTTTGGAATCTCAATAATTTATGCGGGTGCTGGTACGCTTTCATTTTCTTCTCTCCATAATGTGTCATATTTGCCGTTTATAGCGGGTATTTCTATAATCGTCGCAGGATTGGGATTCAAATCGACCCTAGTTCCGTTTCATATGTGGGCCCCAGACACTTATGAAGCATCTAAAAGCTCTATAACTGCCTTTATATCCTCTGTTTCAAAGGCAGCAGGACTTATTGCAATGATAAGGATATTCTTTTTCGCGCTTCCAGTTTCATCAAGTTTTGTAACTGCCTTGTTTCTTTCAATAGCTATTCTTACTATATTCCTAAGTGCATTTCTTGCGTCGGTACAGGATAGAATCAAAAGGCTTCTTGCATATTCAAGTATATCTCAGGCGGGATTTGCATTCATAAGTCTTGCAGTCTTGACCTCAAAAGGAGCACAGGCAGCGATTTTCTATGTCTTTGCCTTTGCCATTGCGGACGCCATAGTATTTCTTGCATATGATATGTTTGAAAGTAAAAAAATTATATACAGAAAAGACAGCGGAAAGATGTATTCTGTTTCAAAAATAGGTGCAGTGTCCTTCTTTATAGCGATGCTATCCCTCGCCGGTTTTCCACCCACGATAGGTTTCTTTGGTAAGCTTTTGATATTCTATGCCCTTTTCAGCAGCGGATATGCTTACATAGTTCTGCTACTTTTCTTCTCACTCCTTGTTTCCACGTTCTATTATTTCAGTGTGCTTGCGGATATGAATCCCCTTGTGGCTTTAAGGGAAATCAAGACAAAACATAAAGTAAAAATGGACCAGAGGCTTAAGGAGATAATACTGGTTGTGCTCACACTTTCTTTATTTGTAGGGATAATATTCGCATAGGTGTACTCCATACACAAAAAGTTTGAATCTGTGGATAGCTTTATGTGGTTTAGTTTACAGTTTACAAAACAATATAATGAATGCCATATTACTTATCCTATGGACATTGACGATTTTCCATTTAACTTCAAAAAGGGGTCTAGAGCAGTCTTTACTGGAGATTTTGCTGTTGCAGGCGATGTTCATCTTGGGTTTGAGGAAGAGATAAATCTGAATGGTTATAACATCTGGGAAAAAACCGACGAAATAACAAAGAAACTTCTTTCTCTCAGAGCAAAAAAATTAATTCTCTTAGGAGATATACGGAAAAGATACACTTATATAATGCCGAAAGAAGGTGGAGTTTTGATAAAATTCTTTTCAGTGCTTGCAAATGCATTTGAAGAGGTTATCATAACCAAGGGCAATCATGATGGAGGTCTTGAAAAGATAACATCACGCTTTAATAATGTGACCCTAGAAAGCGAATTTGTATACAACGGAATAGGGTTCATGCATGGCCACGCATTGCCGTCAAAGAAACTGGCAGAGTCCGTGGACACAGTATGTATTAGTCATCTTCATCCTTTTGTAGTAATGAGGGATTCCAACGGAATCTCTTATAGGAAAGACTGCTTTTTCTTTCTAGATATAAAGCTCCCTGTTAAAACTTACCACAATTCTAGGTTAAGAAGTGGTATAGTCATACCAAAATTCAACCAGTATATAGGTGGGTCGGCTGAATTCGAATCGAGAGCTCTTATGAGATATTCAAAGGTAAGGGCAAAAATGACTACAGATCTCGAAATCCTATGATAGGAACGGTTATAAATTTGAACCATCATAATAACTAATATGAGTCCAGGCGAATTTTGGGTTTTTATAGTTGGAATCGTCACCCTAGTGCTGCTCTTTGTATTAAGCTTGTTTATGCCTAGTTTCTTTTACGTATTTTTGGTGATATTTCTACTGCTTCTGGCGTCTATATTCTTCATAACCTTTGTAAAGCAGTACAGTCAGTTTGAAAGGGGCATAATTTTCAGGCTTGGGAAATTCAATAGAATAGCAGGGCCTGGATGGGCCATAGTGATACCTTTTTTCGAAGAAGAATACAAGAAAGTAGATGTTCGTGTGAAGATGATGGATGTGAGCTCACAGGATATATTTACGGCAGATGACCTTAAACTTTCTCTCGACGGCACAATCTACTATCAGATAGTCGATCCAGAAAAGGCGACATTACAAATAGATAATTATGGGCAGGGTCTTTCAAATCTTGTGCAATCTGCTGTTAGAAACTCCATAGCATCGTTCACAATGCGTCAGGTATTTGGCAGTTTAGACCGCTTAAATGACATACTGGCGGACGCTATAAGACACATGACTTGGAAATGGGGCATAGACGTTCCATCCGTCCAGATAAGAAGCGTTTCTCCTTCAAATGAGGTTATACAGGCCATGCAGCAGCCGGAAATAGCTGCAAACCTACTTCAGGCCCAGAGATTCAAAGCAGAAGCCCAAAAGATAGTTATAGAAGCTATAGGAGAAGGAGGAAAGTCATTGGATGATAAATCAACAATGTACCTCTACCTTCAGGCATTGAAACAGATGGGAGAATCCAGCTCTTCAAAGATAGTACTTCCTATGCAATTTATGCAGAATGCAGGAGGCATGCTAGGAGGTATGGCAGGGCTTTCCACGGCCGCGATGGCATCGCTTGGCGGGCAGGAAAACGTGCAGAACGTGATAGACAAGATAAAGGAAAAGATTTCGCAGTCAAATTCCTAAATAGACACATTCAATATCTCGTATAATTCTTTCATGTCATCTATTATATAGTCAGCTTCGAATTTCGTCTTTTTACGTTTTTCTTCGTTATACATATCAAACAAAACAGTAAGCATCCCAGATTCTTTTGCGTTATCTATGTCTGTTTCTGGAGTATCTCCTACAAATATTATCTCATCTGGCTTAAGATCCATAAGCGATGCGGTTTTTATGAATGCATCTGGCGTTTTCTTGCTCTCATCTATGTCCACCTTGGCCACTACAGTTACGTCAAAATTTTTGATGAAATCAATCCTTTCCAAAGTCTTTGTTTTGCTTCCAGGATAGTAACCCTCTCCAGTAAGTAAGCCTATCTTCAGTCCTTCTGCTTTAAGCATGCCTATTACCTCTCTAACACCTTCTGTAAATTCTATTCTGTTGAAGATGTGCTCCTCAAATATATCTGAATATTTCCTGATATGGTCCTCAGTAAAGGGCATTTTGGAAACCGTCCGAAACAATTCATAGAAAAGGCCTTTCATCCGCTCTTTAAATTCGACCTCGTTGAATTTTTCATTGGTTTTTTTGTCGAGCTCCTTGAAAAGTTCTTCATTCATCTCCTTGAAATCTTTTTTCATCTCGTTAAGTACGGCTTTGTTTGCTTTTTCTATAGTCCTAGAGGCGTTTATCAACGTGTCGTCCAAATCGAATATGACTCCCTTTATCTCTTTTTTCATAAAAGTATACAAGCCTCCGACGGGTGCTGGCCCCGCGACCTTCTGCTTACAAGGCAGACGCTCTACCGCTGAGCTACGGAGGCTTTTAAATTACTCAAACATTCTATTACATTCGAGTAAACTTATATATTTTATGTTTAGTTTTTATTTATAATGGGACAATATAGAGTGATTTCCGATTTCATATCATATTTTTGTTTAAAAGAAGAAACGATTCCTAACGCGGTAGAAGAAATAATGAGGTATAACAAGTATTCTTGAATCAATGGAATCTAAGTTTCTAGATGTGCATGCCCATTTGAGTGATAATATCTTCGATACCAGGTTATTGGATTTAGTCCATCAGCTCAAAGATAGCTACTTGGTTCTGAATTCGGGGGAAAATTTGGAGCAGAATGCAAAGATCCTTAACTGTGCAAAAACCTACGATTTCATACTTCCATGTATTGGTTTACATCCAAATGAGATTGCAAGAATGCAGCACGAAGAAGCGGAATCCGAATTTAGGTATATATCTGAGAATATAAGAAAGTCCTTCGCCGTTTCAGAAATAGGCTTGGATTACAAAGGGAAAGACATCTATCAAATGGAACAGGAAAGAGAATTTTTACATAAAATCATGGATGTCGCCGAAAAAAACAACAAGGTCTGTATACTTCACAGTAGGAAGGCATTAGAGGACATATTTGATGCGTTGTCTAGTTTTAACATAAAGGCAGTAATACACAATTTTGAAGGTAATCTAAGGCAGCTTGGTATAGCACAGGACAAGGGGATAGGTATAAGTATCTCAACCGGATTTATGAGATTTAAGCGGGAAAATATAGTAAAAAACGTTGACATCAATTGTTTATTCACCGAAACGGATTCACCAGTTTTAAGTCCGGACGATGATGTGAATACCCCTTTAAATCTTCCCAAACTATTAAATTACATAGCAGGTATTAAGGGAATCGACATGGAAGAACTAAAATCAGCAGTTTATTCGAATTTTAAGAGAGTATTCTATGATTGAAGGAGTATTCTTGGGCACTTCCTCGGCATTTCCGACCGAGAGAAGAAATCATCCGGCTGTTTATCTTGCAGTTGACGGAGATAGAATACTTTTTGATTGTGGCGAGGGAACTCAGCGTCAGATAAGAAAAGCACATTTGAGTCCTTCTGTAGACTATATATTCATAACACATTGGCACGGGGATCATTCACTCGGCCTCGGCGGCATGATACAAAGCTTGAACATGATGAAAAGCAATAAGTCTCTTCAGGTATTTGGTCCTGGAGGCACAAAGGAGAGTGTAGACAGTATAGCAAAATCTTATAAGTTTTACAACAACGTGAATATCAAAAAAACCCCAGTAAATGCAGTTAGGGAAAAGGTAGTGTTCAATGGGGATAAATACATAATATCAGCAATAAATGTTAAACATTCGGTCAAGTGTCTCGCTTATAAGTTGAAAGAGAAGGACAGTAGAAATATTCTCATAGACAAGCTTTTAAAACTGGGAATAAAACCAGGAGAGTTCCTCAGTGGACTTAAAGAGGGCAAGGATGTAAGTTATAAAGGCAAAAAACTGAAATACAAAGAATTGACATATGTGAAAAAAGGGAAATCCGTTGCGTATGTAACCGATTTAAAATATGACAAATCCCTCCTTCCGTTTGTAAAAGGGGTGGACATATTAATAATAGAAAGCACATTTGGTGGCGATTTTGATAGGTCATCCGAGTTCTTTCATCTAAATATAAAGGAAGCCATGCAGGTCGCAAAGAATTCGGGAGCAAAGAATGTTTATTTCGTACACACTAGTCAAAGGTACGAAAATACAGATTCGATGAAAAAAGATGCTGAAAAGTTGTTCTCCAATTTAAAATGCAGCTTCAATTATTCATTTCCAGAAGATCTTGATAAATTTTCAGTGTAGTCACCATAACATGGAAACATATTTAAATGCTTCATTCGTTAATAAGAAAATATGAATTCATTAACAGTTAGTGTCATAGGCCCATATAGATCAGGAAAGTCTACACTTGTAAATAAGCTCCAGCAGAAAAAAGGAGCTGAAGAGGATGTTTCATTCTTTTTTTTTAAGTATGGCGGGAAGAATGTTACGCTTATAGACACTCCTGGGGATATGGATAATCCAGCAGTCCTGGCCTCTGTTCTTACGATTTCGGATGCTATAATATTCTGTGTCTCGCCTGAAAATGGTGTTAACTTACAGGTTGGTGAACAGATAATAATGGCTAACGCGGCGGGAATAAAACAAGGTATGATATGTATAACTAAGGCAGATATATCTACAGCTGATGAGTTAGCCAAACTTAAAAATAATCTTTCGGCCATAATCAAGAATACAAATTTAGAAAATTTTGATATAATGGTTGTTGATATAAACAATGATCAGAGTATGGCAGATATAAGGGCAAAAGTTTCCACGTTTCCATATGATAGTGGGAAGATTAGTAACTCGTTTAAAATTTTGATTGATCATGCATTTGAATCAAAAGGGATGTCAGTAGCAGTAGGAGTAATGCCGACAGGCAAAATAGGTATACATTCAGAAGGCATGATAGTCCCGGATCCTTTTACGAAAGAGATTTCCATAAATTCGATACAGATTAACCAGGAAGATGTGAGTTCAGCTGAGGCGGGCGACAGAGTGGGCGTTGCAATAAAGGGAGTATGGCCTTGGGATCTTCCAAGAGGTGTCGAAATAAGGAAAAAGGGCACTTATAAAGATATAAAGGAAGGAGAACTGTCTGTTGACGTGATCCCACTCTACAAACAGGAATTAAAGGATGATATAAAATTAAATCTCATATGCAACTGGCAGAACGTTGTACTTACACTAAGTAGTTTAAAGCGCGATGGTAACAAGGTTACAGCACATTTCAATGCCGATAAGAATTTCTGTTTCGATCAAAATGACAAGATGCTTCTGATAAATAAGGATCTACCGATAAGGTTCCTCCGCGTCATAGGTAAACCAGTGATAATCTAATTTCAAGGTTTATTTATAATCAATTGGACATATTATCCCGTTGTGGCTTAAGGAGGCGCAATCCGATTACCCCAAAAGAATATTTTCTGTTATTGCCGACGGCATACCTTTTATTTTTTCCATTTCAAAATCGGTTTCTTTCAGAAGCAGCTCAAGGAATAGTTTTTCTGCATCTTCTTTCTTTATTTTTCCCTCTGTTAGATCTTGGCTTATTTCTCTGTAACGTACCGAATCTATCATCTGGAAATTTTCATATTTCTTTATGTAAGCCCGAGCTTCGTAAGCGTAGTCTTTTTCCGGATCAATCTTTATCATCGATCTCCATAGGTTAACTTCCCTCTCAGCTGTTTCCTTGCTGTCAGACGCATGTACGAGGTTTATACCCTTTGTAGTTCCATATCTCCCTCTTATGGAAGAAATATCTGCCTTCTCGCACATTGTCTTTCCTAGCAAATTCCTGACTTTTTCCGTTATATTTTCTCCACTGGCAATTATTATAGCAAGTTCGGTATAGCTCATAAAATTAATTAAATTATCATAAAAGAATTTTCCTTTATGTTCTCCATAGTGTTTGTCGGCTAGGAAACTTTTATCCGGTTTGTTTATACCGAAAAATTTTATCTCTGCTCCCAACCCCAATATGCTTTTTAGTGCTCTTGCGCCGGAATATCTTCTAACCATTCCATCGGGTTTTATCAAAATAAGCATTTCTTCCATATGATACTATTTCTAAGCAGAAACTGAAATATAAGTCTATCTTTTTTGTTTTCTAATAAGCAATTTCCACGCCCCGTTTTTATAATTTATGATGAGTCACCTTGTTGAACGTGAAATAATTTCAAATAGGTAAATTTATTAGTCTAAAACAATTATTAAAATACAAATAGAGGGCAAATATATGAAATCACCAATATGCGCATTTTTAGGACATGTCGACGCAGGTAAAACCAGTATAATGGATGCTATAAGGTACACGATGTCTGCGTATAAGGAAAGTGGCGGGCTCACTCAGAATATAGGAATCACTGAAATTCCGACTAACCGGATAAACGAGATAGCAGAGGACTTACTTAAGAAATTTAGCATAGATATAAAGGTTCCAAGTATAATTTTTATCGACTCACCAGGTCACGAAGCTTTCGTCACACTGAGGGAGAGAGGAGCTTCGATAGCAGATATAGTCATTCTTACCGTTGACGTAACCGAAGGAATACAAAACCAAACGATAGAATCGATAGAGATACTCAAGTCATACAAGACTCCCTTCATCGTCGCATTGACGAAGATAGACAATATAAGGGGTTTTTATAAGGTTTCAAAATCCTCGTTTTTGGACTTTATTTCAAAGCAAGGGAGTGATTATTCGCAAATGCTTGATGAAAAAACATACAAGCTCATAACCGATTTGTCATTGTATAATTTCCAGGCAGAAAGATACGATAGGATAAAAGATTTCACAAAAGAAGTTGCAATAGTTCCACTGTCTGCTGTAAATGGAATAGGGATAAAAGACCTTATAGTCATGCTTATTGGGCTGAGTCAAAAATACTTGGAACTTAGCAAGCAAGAGGGAAGCAGTGCCGCTATCCTAGAGGAGAAGAACGTCAAAGGGCTGGGAAAGGTGTATGATGCAATAGTTTATTCTGGTAAGTTGAAAACAGGAGATGCCGTTATAGTAAACACTGCCGAAGGGCCTTTGGAAAACAAAATTAAAGGGATAATGCGTCTCGCACCACTTGAGGAAAGCAGGGAGAACTTCGGAAAGTACGAGAGCCTGCAGGAGGTAGAGGCGACAACTCCAATAAGACTGACATTACAGGAGCCTAATGCAATGATAGGTACATCAATAAACGTTTTTTCATCTGAGGAAGAAAAACAGAATTTATTGAACAGAATGAAAGAAGACACGAGTTACAATAACGATAAGAGTAAGGGATTAGTAATCTGTGCAGATTCTTTAGGTAGTATCGACGCGATAAGAAACATAGCGCAGTCTTCGAATATTCTTATCGGTAAAACCAAGGTGGGAGAACCGTCTAAAAACGATATCACAACTGCAAGTGTCAACGGTGGTGTGATCCTATGTTTCAATGTTCCTGTTTCAAAACAGACAGAAACCATAGCAGACGATTATTCTGTCAAGATTATAAGCTCCAAGTCGATTTATACTCTTTTTGATCTTTACGGCCAGTTCCAGCGCGAGTTTAAGAGCATGGATCTGGAAAAGAGAAAGGAAAGACTGAGACTCCCTTCAAAATTCATATTCTTAAAAGGAAACATATTCAGGAGGTCCGGGCCCTGCGTTTTTGGCATCGAAGTAATAGCCGGAGAGATACGACCGAATTATCCTGTTATAAATTCCAAAGGAGAAAGGGTGGGCAGGATAATAGACATACAATCTGACAAGTCAAAACTTTCAAGCGCTGTAAAAGGGGATAAAATTGCAATAAGCATCGACAACGCCGTTTACGGAAGAAATCTGTTTGAGGGGGACGTTCTTTACACCGATATCGAACTACCGGACATAATAAAGTTCGATGATCTTTCAGCAGACTTGTCAGAAGATTATACTGAGGCTATTTCAGAGACTAGAAAAATAAAAAGACTTTAGGGCCAGTTTTTTATGGCCGTTTCGTAAAGATCCATACTGTCGCATGGCAGCCATTTTCCAGAGTATATAAATCCGTTTATTACTTTTTTCTCTGCAACTTGCTCAAAAATTCTAGAAATATTTGATTCTCCTTGTGGAAGTAAACTAAGAAAAGAAGGGTTTATAACGTATATACCTGCATTTACAAGATGAGATACCTGCTCTGTTTTCGGTTTTTCTATGAATTTTACAATCTTGTTTCCCTCCATTTCGACAACCCCAAACTGGGAGATATCGTCTCGTGGCACGAGAGCTAAGGTTACAAGTGGCTTTTCTTTCTTATGAAACTCATATATTTTATTAAGATCAAAGTCAAACAGGTTGTCACCATTTAACACTAAAAAATCGTCATGAAACAAATTTTGGTTCTTTTTTATTGCTCCTCCAGTTCCCAGAGGACTTGTTTCTTCAGAGTATCTTATCCTTACTCCGAATTTACTGCCATCTCCAAAGTATTCATGTATTTTGCTTCCAAGGTATCCAACAGATATGATTATATCCAGAAAATCTGCTTTTTTCAGCTGTTCAATTATATGTTCAAGAATCGGCCTACCGTTCACAGGCATCATGGGTTTGGGCATCTCATAAGTAAGCGGTCTTAGTCTGGTTCCAGATCCTCCTGCGAGTATAAATGCAATCTTACTTTTGACAGGTTCAAAGTGTTCCTTTATTATTCTTTCTATTGCTATCGATCTATTTGGAATATTTATCCCATCTACAGTTTTGTCTATTTTCTCAAGGGTTTTTCTGTTTATGGTTATTGTTACCCTATCTTTCATACAAATTCATACATAGTATTACTTATAAATCTTATCTCCTCTATTAATCAAGATTTTCATTACTACTTTGTCGACATTGTGCGCGGGGTCACAATAAGTATCGATGATACCCATATCGATAAAAAAGTTTAATAGGCTACCATCAACTTCCTTTTGATTATTCTAAGATGTTACTGGAAGCAATGGGATAACAATGTTTTAAGGCCAGTTTTTTATGGCTTTCTCATATAAGTTCATGTTGTCGCATGGCAGCCATTTCCCAGAGTATATGAATCCATCTATGACTTTCTCGTCCACGACCTGCTCAAATATTTTTGATATATTTGATTCTCCCTGTGGCAAGAAACTCAGAAACGCTGGATTTAAGACGTACACTCCAGCATTTACCAAATGTGAGACTTGTTTAGTCTTTGGCTTTTCTATGAATCTTACTATTTTGTTTCCTTCCATCTCTACGACGCCGAACTGCGATACATCATCTTGTGAGACCAGAGCAATGGTGGCAAGTGGTTTGTTCTTTCTGTGGAATTCATATATCTTATTCAAGTTAAAGTCGAAAAGGTTGTCTCCGTTCACGACTATGAAATCGTCATGAAACAAATTTTGGCTCTTTTTTATCGCACCACCAGTATCCAACAGGCTAGTATCAGAGTATCTTATCCTTACTCCGAATTTACTGCCATCTCCAAAGTATTCATGTATTTTGCTTCCAAGGTATCCAACAGATATGATTATATCCAGAAAATCTGCTTTTTTCAGCTGTTCAATTATATGTTCAAGAATCGGCCTACCGTTCACAGGCATCATGGGTTTGGGTATCTCATAGGTAAATGGCCTTAGTCTGGTTCCAGATCCTCCTGCGAGTATAAATGCAATCTTACTTTTGACAGGTTCAAAGTGTTCCTTTACTATCTCCTCTATTGCTATGGATCGGTTAGGTACATTTACTCCATCAATAATCTTGTCTATTTTTTCTAGGGTTTTTTTGTTGATAGTTATGGTAATTTTATCTTTCATATGAATTCATGTGAAGTATTACTTTATAAAATTATATTGCTCATTTTTCCAGTGCCTTTGACACGGCCGCATCGAAATTTTTAATAAATCTGTTTTCATCATATCTTTCTGAATTGATAGCTCCTTTTGCAAGTCTAAGATATAGTTTCTTGTCAGATACTCTTTTCAAGGCATCTGCAATGTGAGTTTCATCGGCGTTTACTAACAAGCCATTTTTCTCGTTTATTATAAATTCTTTGGGCCCACCTTCATTTACTGCTATTACTGGTTTTCCATAGGCAAGGGATTCTAAAGGAGTTAACCCTGTATCTTCGTTTATAGCGAGAAATAACGTTACATAACAGCTATTGTAAAGTCTATTCAATTCGTTCTCTGTAAGGTTGTCCTTCACTATAATATTTTTGTTTTCCATGCTTTTTATCTGCTGGAAATATTTTTGGTCCTCTACAAATCCTGCTATCACTAGTTTGAAACCATCTTTAGCTAGTTCAGAGCGTTCAAATGCCTTGATAGCAAGATCCTGTCGTTTGTATTTTATGAATCTACTTGGATAGAATATTATTTTTTCAGGAGTTCGTTTTACGTTCTTAATCTTATAATTTGCATACGGACCCAAATTGAATATTCTCTTTTTTTGTATCAACTGGTAGTTTACAAGTCGTTTTTTTACTTCCTCACTGAGAACAAATGCGTAATCTATTCTCTTCCATGCCAGTTTTTCAAGCCTCTTGTATAGTGGTATCGTCATTGGCAACAAAATACGGTTTCTCTTATTTTCGTCTCTATAATAACCATACATTGTATGCGCAACTCTCAAAGGAGTATGACATAACGCTATCGTTTTTTTATGTTGATTTCTGAATGTTATAAACTCCGATACACCTGCAGTGGATATCATAAATATATCATATTTGTTAATAGATTTTATCTTTGTTAATATCAGTCTTGTAAAAAGTCCAATTCCTCGCCCTATAAATCCCTTCGGCTCGGATTTGTTTAGTTGTATTACTCTGTAATTTTTAAATTCTGCAAAGGTTTTATCTCTGTCATAGAATAATGTGTAAATATCAAACTGATATTTTTTATTCTCCAGTAACTTTAGGATAATCCTTTCGATACCCCCTTTACTTTTTATCCATGGTACAAAAAGTGCTATTCTTATTTCTCTACTGTCTTCCATTTAATATTTAATACTTTGAGGACCAATATTAACATTTATGTCAATAAAAAAGGCACAATATTCAACCGAATATGTGATAGTCGTTGGCATCGGCATTGCAATAATAGCGTCCTTCTTAGTATATGCAATGCTTTTCTACGGTTCGTTTGCCTCAAGCTCCTCTGCCAATCAAATGATAACTATTGCAAATTCCCTTGCAAAAGAAGCCAACTATGTCGCTTTTCAAGGAGAGGGCTCAGTTCAGACTTTTCCTATAACTATACCTTTATTAGACCCACGACATTCGTTTTTCTGCGGTAATATAATAAAGCTACAGACCTCCGCACAACTTGGAATTGCACAATCTGCAGAAAATATATCGGGTATGTTGCCTTTATCAAGTGGTTCATACACAGCATTTGTAAAGGCAACAAGCAATCAGGTAATAGTAGGTTTAAGATTCGCAATTTCCTTGATAGAACAGTCATATAGTATTTCTTCTAATACTCTTTACTATTCACTTTCATTTTTTAATTATTCCGATAAACCTGTGATAACTACCCAGTCCTTCAATATTAGCCTTTTTTCGACTAGTGGTGAGTATATAACTAGCGCAACTAGTTCTACGCCAGCCTCGTCTCCGAGCCAGATATCAGGAAGCCTGACATTGCCATCTTCTCCCACGGCAGAATATGTTGTAGAGATTTATCCATCAAATTCTGGTGATTATTCCTCAACATGCATAAATACATGAAGATTTCAAAGAATACGCAGAATTAATATCGTAGCATAAAGTTACTATAATATTTATAAACATCGTCTCCTTTATTTTATTCATGCGAGCCAATCAGCATGATAAAGATAATTCCACAGCATTCTTGATGACTAAAACAGGCCAGTCAGCCTTAGAGTATATGATGACGTATGGTTGGGCAATACTGATTATAGTCATCGTAGCAGTAATCCTCTACAGTATGGGCATATTCAGTCCATCATCAAGCGTATCTTTCACAAGCTCAGGCTTCTCCCCTTTCACAGTCTCATCAGCAGTATGCAGCCAGGCAGGATTGAATCTGGAGATAACAGCAGGAGGTTTACCAAATAATGCCGTTTCGGCTACAATCACAAAAATATATTTTCAGTCAAACACTGGAACTACCGCCAAATTAAAAGAATATACTCCTTTATCTGCAGTGACAGTATCCGCCGGCAATTCCGCAGAAATAATTATTCCAACCGTTGCATGTAATTCTGCAGGAACTACTTTTTCTTTATCGTCAAAACTCCAATACAGCTATTCAACGGCAGCGGGTAATGTTGTAATTAATGCAACAGGAGTAATATCTGGAAAATCTTCCACACCATTGGTGGGGAATTTTACAAATTCCAGCTATGTAACTTTACAAAACTCTACTTCATTGTATAATATATGGCACGGTGGTAATCATTATACTCTTTCCCTCTGGGTAAACCTAAAAAAAGTATACTCTTCATGCACTACCTTCTCTACGCCAAATTCAAATACTTGCAATTCATTTATACAAGAACAACAGGGTTGCACGTCAGGGTTAATACACTCTCCTCTGAATACAACGGGATACAATGTGCAAGTTGCAGAGTGGAATGGCACAAGTGGTTGTTCAGCAGGAGCATCGCAGTTTAGTTCTCCTGCTTTGTATGTGCCTTATAATAGATGGAAATTGATAACTGGTGTTCTAAACGAGGTAAGCGCCAATGATTATACATTAACAGTTTGCGTAGATGCTCAGTGCGTCAGTAGCGCCACTTTCTCTGCTAATTCCTTTCCTAATATATACACAGATGCGTTTACTTTTATTGTGGGAACCTATCAATTAAGTGGTAAAGCCGCTGACGTTCAGATATATAACGCATCGCTGTCACAATCCCAGATACAGATGTTATATAATCAGGGAATCGATAGTCAGCCGATTTTGACAAATAATCTAGTGGCTTGGCTTCCCCTAAATGGAAATGGTTACGATTATAGTGGAAATGGAAATACTGGTGGCTTAAATTCTATAGTGTTTACTCAATCTTAGGCTGAAAGATCACATCACTTTTTTGTGTGTAATTTGTATCTTTGATTACATAATTTTAGAGCATAACTGAATAGACTTGGACATCTCTACCCATAAATGCTAGAATGATACCAATTAATTAAGGGCATGTATTTAGAATGCTTTAATTGTCTAAGCTTGTATGCATTATATGCAGTATTATCTGATTGGTGGCGGAGATATAAAAGCTGGAAAATTAAAAGCCATAGACAAAGATGCCATTTCTAAATCTAAGAACAAAAAAGTTCTTATTATTGATCTTACTTCAAATGATTTAGATAAAATAAAAAAATACCATGAATTTTTGGACCAATATTTTATGAGTGTCTGTGCAGAAGAGGTACAGTTTATTTCTAAGCTAAAATCCACTGAGGATGTTAGACAGGCGCTTAACCTTGCTGGTGTTGTGTATTTGCCTGGCGGGAATACGAAGCTACTTCTGGAAAATATTAAAGAAAGAAACGTTGCACCAATCCTGAAAAAACTTGATACTACAATCGTTGGCAATTCCGCCGGGGCTTTAGTTTTGTGTAAAGAGGTAATTTTAACTAAAGACAAAGAAATAGAAGAAACACAGGTCTTTCCAGGTTTGGGCATGATTGACTTTTCAGTGGATGTGCATTATGATAACTCCCATGATAAAGAATTATTTGAGTTATCAAAGAGCAGGGAGATATACGCAATTCCAGAGAATTGTGCGATTGTTTTTGATGATAAACTTAGTCATATTGGCCCAGTATATAAATTTTCTGAAGGTAAAAAAGAAAAAATAATTAATTAGTTATTGAAAAAGTGTACGTTTTTAGACGGTCTCTAGTAAGAGTGTACGTAATTATCCCTTCTAACTTACATAGACGATGGTTAGAATTTTACAGGATAACTGTGTATAAGAGCAAGAGAAAGTAGATCTTTGCTTTGCAACTAAGATTTCTGAAATCTAAAACGGTTTTGTGCAACAAGTCCGAATCTATGCAAAAAGTCCTACTTATTGCACAACGCCTTCAAAACAGAAAGCTTTATATAGGAGTTATCACCATACTATATAAATCTTATGAAAGTAGTAACAAGTAAGTATAATACAAAATGCCCTTCATGCGGCAGTGATTCTGTTATATATGATAAATCTACTGGTGAATTAGTTTGCCAGAGCTGTGGATATGTTATAGAAGGAGACACCATAGACTACGGAAGGGAATGGCGTTCATTTGAGGATGAAAGAGACGAAGGCAAAGGGAGAATGGGGTCGCCATTAAGTTATGCTAAGTATGATAAGGGAACGAGCACTGTTATTGGAAAAGCAAGTGAGTCAATAAAACTGTCTAATTCGAATAGAAGGACATTTTACAAATTAAGAAAGTGGCAGCCAAGAATTTCGACAGCATACGAAAGAAATCTTAAGTTTGCACTTACAGAACTAAGGCGCGCAAGCAACCGTTTGCACGTTTCAAACATCATACAAGAAGAAGCTGCAAAAATGTATAGGGAAGCAATCACAAGAAGACTCGTGAGGGGCAGGTCAATGGAAAGTGTCATTGCAGGAGCACTTTATGCGGCAGCAAGAAAACATAATCGACCCATAACTCTCGATGAGATATCGGATACTTTTGAAGTCGAAAGAAAGGAAGTTGGAAAGGCATATAGATTGCTATGCAGAGAATTAGGGATCAAGATATTACCTACTTCACCAAGCGATTACATCTACAAGTTCGCTTCCGAACTCGGCGTTTCGAACAAGACCGTTTCGGATGCAGTTAAGCTGCTTAAAGAAGCGGAAGAGAAGGGTCTAACAAGTGGTAAGGGTCCTATGGGGATAGCAGCAGCCGTGCTTTACGTTGCAACTTTGATAAACAAAGAAAAGAAAACACAGAGAGACGCAGCAAAAGCAGCTGGAATAACAGAAGTCACGATAAGAAACAGGTATAAAGAACTTTATAAAGTTCTTAATCTTAAGGAAAGATTCAAGATAGAAGACTAATCAACTAATAAAGATTATTATTTCCGGACTGCGGGTTTTCTTTATGGATTTTTTTAAGGAGGGAACTATCAAGTTCTACGCGGAAAATAAACAGCTTAAAAGCTCAGGTGTGTTTTATAACCCTATTAGAAAATTTGATAGGAGCCTGAACGTTCTGTTTCTGTCATCATTGAACAGGTCCAATCTTAATGGGTTAGAACTTTTTTCTGGCAGTGGAGTGAGGGGAATACGGATTTGTGCTGAGACAAAAAAATTTTCCTCTTTCGATTTCAACGATATAAAGTCGGTGGCTATAATCAGTAAGAACTTAAGGATTAACAAAGATCATTTGAATGGCATGGAACTGTGCGTGCACAATGAAAATTCAAAATTCTATGTATCTAAAAAGAAGTACGATTACGTCGATGTAGATCCTTTCGGCTCACCAGTGCCATACACGGAGCCAGCTTTGGGGTTTTTGAGTAGAAAAAGTATTTTGGCTGTAAGCGCGACCGATACAGCAGCCCTATTAGGAAGTGCACAAAGGGCCTGCCTTAGAAAATACGGTTCACTCTCGCTTAAAACATCTTACAGCAACGAACTTGGCATAAGGATTTTGATAAAGAGAATAGCAGAATTGTCTGAGGATAAGGGTCTTCATGCTAAACCCCTTCTATTTGATTTTGACGGTAACTTTATAAGAGTCTATTTTTCTTTCTCGGCTTCGTCTCAGGGAAGGATTGGTTATGCATACCAATGCAGCAAGTGCCCTTCACGCACACTTAAAAGAATTGAAAAATGCGTCTATTGTGGATCTAAAATGACACAAATTGGCCCGCTTTGGTTAGATGGGATTTTCAGCAAAACTACTGTAAAAAATATGTTGTCTTTTCTCGAGAATAATGCAACTAATTTAGCGGAAGATAGAACTAGTCTTCATGATTATCTTTTCACACTCTTAGCAGAAAAAAACATATTCTCATATTATACTACTAGTGAACTTTCCTCATTTTTCAAGAAGCCAGAGGAGAAAATATCAAAATTCAGCGACAGGACTATACTCTCTTCAAAGGGATTCAGAACAAAACTTAGTTTTGGAGAACTTGCAGAAAGTCTCTGGTCCTAAACGAGTTTTACTTCTCTGTTCATTGCCTGACCTGGTAAGCCTCTTCTGAACCTTATTACGACCTTTCCTTTGTTGCCGTGTGGCTTGACTATCACGCCTTTTATTGACGATTTTGAAAACGCAATTTCAACCTTTTTACCGATGTATTTTCCTGCAGATTCTCTACTGTCGATTTTTTCTATTGATGCTATTGCCTGGTTAACCGTCTGCGTTTTTCTTCCTCTTCTGTATGATAATATTTTTGTCATATTACTCCTCCTTTTTCATATATTTATCCTTTACTTCTTTATCTGCCTGTTTTAATAAATCTTTATCAATTACTGGCCTGGCTTCTCCTTTCTTTTCTCTTAACTTGTCAATTATGTCCATTATCTTTTTAACCAGCTCCTTTGAATCCTTCAGTTTTTTATCGAAGTCAGCGCCTGTTATCTGCTTGGTTTCTCCATGGTCTATCTTTTTGAACCATTTCACTATTTCATCAACTTTTTCAACGTCATCATGCGATAGTACCTTCTCCTTTTGCACTGCAATCTCTTCCAAGTCCTTAGCGACTTGTTTTGGCACCGGAGGCAGATATCCATATTCCATGAGAAGGGCCTGTCCAGCGGCTACAACTGCATTATAAAGATCCAGGCTTAGTTTAGTGCTCAATACATTTTCTGCAAGCATCAAAAGCCCTTCGGCATTCTCTATGTTGTTGTTTATAGATTCCATGGTTGGTATTATGTTCCCTGTCTTGTAAAGCATTTGAATAGGGACAAAGAAACCAGTATCATATACAGCAACGCCATCTCTTAGAAGCGTTAATATTACTGGGTTAGGTTTTATTATAGATCCCCAAAATTCAGATAGTGGGTAAGCTTGTGCATGTATCTTGTCTGAGAAGTCTCTTGCTATCTCAGCCATCTTAGCAAAAAGCCTGTCACGCAGTTGATCAAGTGTGAATTTTTGTATATCAGTGTCATCTACTATGAACGCAATGTCAATATCAGATGTACTAGTCATCCCTGTTTTTGTCTTCGAGCTTCCAAATATTACTATGGATTTTATGTATCTTCTAAAGAGGCTTAACACTCTTAAGAAATAGGCCCTTATCGAATTAGCATCTTTTGAAGGAAGCACCTTATTGAGTATATCAAAGGAAAGGCCTGCAAGCTGTCCAGGGGGTTCGACAGATTCCGCAGTTTCGCCCTCTCCGACTTCCAGTCCTATGAAAGAACCCATATAGTCAACTCGTTCATTGAGTTCGTCTATTTTTGAGGACAGAGCGTCAATTGTCGAAAACAGTTTGTTCAGCGTCGCTTCTATTGGATTTACATTTTCAGTCTGATGCATAATAACCTCCGTTATGTTCAATTTATGAAGGTTATTATTTATAAGCCTTTGCAGACTGTAACGGCATATTTCACACTATTGCAGGTATGTCACCAACAATATTTAAATCAGAAGAATCTAATAAGAATTATGAACATATCTAGGATTAAGGAACTGGCAAACAGTTTCGATTCGCCGAAGATGTCTGCAGACGAGATAAATGATTATATATACGAACTCGAGGCTAGGGGGTCAAGTGCCGAGTCGCATTATTCTGGAGACCTTGATTTTAGGTATAAAAACTCTGAAGAATTAATAGATCCAGGTTTTATAGGAAATCCCTCAGGGTATCACCTCACGAAGGACATCACGAAAAGATACCATTTCCAGACCGAGTACTTCTCCGTTACGCAGATACTCAGCATGCTAGGGTACAAAAACCTAAGGATTGCCGAGTCAGTCGATCCGTCTTCGCTTTCCGGCCTGATGAATATGGTCTTCGAGAAGAAGAAAAATCTGGAAGACAGGATCATGCAGCTTCTTGGGAGCATAAATACAGTACTCAAATCCATAATAGCAATAACATACGAGCTTAAGGAGCTAGATAGAAATCTATATTTTTACGATGAGCTAAAGGACCGTGACAAGGAAAAGGCCGAAGCCGCGGAGCTGGCGTTAAAAAGAGTATTCCTTGATAACGTAGACGCAAGGAAGGGAGGAGCAAGTCTTTCTGCCCTTTCAAGATCTCCAACACAGGGTCAGGGTGGGCCAGGGTTTATAGACATAATGTCAGTATTCTACCAAGTAAAGAGTCTAAAGGAAGTGTCTCAGCTGGACAGAAACGAGCAGTATAAAAGCATACTTAAGAATAGGTATGTGGAGTATGAAAAATGGAAAGAAATAAACGGCAAAGATCTTAGAAGCAGGAAGGGCATGCTTTTGCAGTATCTGAAAAGTCAGATGGGTTCCTTTGATCTTTACGTTGACTGGTGCTCCACCTATCTTTCACTGCTTTCCAAAATGGGTTTAAATACGGCTAAAAGTGCGTCGGAATACATGAAAGGAAGCTCCAAGCCAGACATATTCGAGAATGAGTTGTTTTCAGTTTCAGTAGTCAGTTCCAAGCCAGTGTACGCAAAGGAATACGACGTTGAGTACACGCGACTTTTCAAAAATAAAGGGCCTGAAATTCCAATATCAGTGGAACCTAAAAGCATAGTAGGTGATTTGCTTACAAGAGGTTATAAAGAGCATAGAAGGTCCTACATATACAATAGGCTTAAAAAATATGGCCCGCTGGCATTTTCAGTAATCAAATTCACGATGGATTTCAAGGAAAAGCCAAGCAAGGAAGCGGCACAGCCGCCATACGAGGGAACTTTTTCTTTGCATATCTACCCATACAGCTTTACACCTGAAGAATTTTACCTCTATAAACGGGCTAACACAGCCAAGATACAGAAAACTGTTTTTGCTGCCGTTAATCAATCGGTTTTCAATTCGCTTAGCATAATAAAAGAGGATCTTGACAAATACATTCTAGAGGCTGAAAAGGAAGAAGCCGCAAAGAAAAAGCCAAATAAACCTCAAAAAGAGTTTGCAATCTTTGACATCTATCGTGCGTTTAAGGATGACTTTACGGGCGTTTCTAAATCATTTTCCACTTTTTCCCAAGGCACTTCACAAAACAAGAGCGTATTCAGCGAAAAAGATGCGGAGTTGTACGAGATGCTTCTGAATTCCAAATTGTTTATGCGTCCAAGGATTAAGACTATATTAGAGACAGGACTGTTTATATCAAATGAGGATGTCATGCATATATACGATGAGCTTAAGAACAGGACTGGACAGCTAAACTGGAAACCGCCATTTTCCGTTAACTAAATATGAACAACAAAGGACAGATGCCAATCACCGAGATAATAGCTATAATATTGGCAATACTTGTGCTTTTCGCAGGGATAGTAATTGCCATAATATTCACAGGAGCAAGCGCAACAATCGGAAAGGACATAACCAACGTTTTTTCGTTCAACTGGCTTTATGGAAAGGGGATATGACGAAAAAGGGGGTCGTAAGTGGCATGTTTTTGTACATAATCTTGATAATAGTAGGAGTGCTGCTCGTAATTATTTTCCTTCAGCTATTTACCCCCTATAAATTTACCGGTCTTTTCAAAGATTTCGTGTCAAGATCGACCAGCATTAATGTCAGTGGTGGGTATACTTAATATGAATAATAAGGGAGTAGAGAGCTATATCCTTCTTATAATAATAACCCTTATAGTGTTGATACTTCTAATAATCTTTTATCTTTATTTATTTTCGCCTACAATGTTACATAGGCTAATACCCACAGTCCCAAACATATAACATGGAAGCGATATGGTTTTACGTAATAGCTGTAATCCTTGGTATAACCCTTATAATAGTATATATGCTCTTTGCGGGACCTTCTGTAATCTCTAAAGATATTTCAGGCTTTTTTGCGGGGATAGGGTCGTCGATAATGTCCGGATTTAAAAACGCCTATTAATGTTTTTATACTTCAATAGGCTAATAGGAATTATGATCACTTATAGCGAGTTTCTAAGAATAAGAAGACAGGAGCAAGAGGACAGCAGGACACTCGCCAAGTTAACTGACGATATCCTGGAAGAAATGAAGGAGTATATCGCCATAAACAAGAATTCGCTCGATGAGGCCAGAAAAATCGTCGATGAAAAAAGAATCGATGAAATATCCACACAAATAAAGAACGCAGTTTCCACGCTTGAACAGATAATGAATCTAAGGATGCTTAAGATAGCTTCGATGGCCATACTCGATGTTGACACGGAGCAGGCTAAGATGAATATGCTCTCAAAGGAGATAATCCTTTTTGATAATCTATTAAAACTTTCCAAAGAACATAAATCTGCAATAATAAACGAGTTAAAGTCGGTAGAGCCTAAAAAGCTGCAGAAAGTGGAAGAAGACAGTAATGGCGAGAAAATAGTGATTAAAGTCATTTCGGACATACCTAAATTTGTATGGAGAAATGACAAATCTTATGGGCCTTTCACGTTTCCAAACGTGATAGAGATAGACAAGGACGTTGCGGAGATACTCATCAAGAGCGGAAAGGCAGAGAGCGCATAAATGACATTCTTCAGGGAAAAGATAGAGGAAAGAGAGTATCAAGAAAAAATATTCGATGCTTGCAAGGCTGGTAACACCTTAGTGGTTCTTCCAACAGGATTGGGTAAAACAATAATAAGTGCGATGCTTGTAGATCACAGGCTTCAAAAATACCCTAACTCCAGGGCGCTTTTTCTGGCGCCGACTAAACCCCTACTAAATCAGCACATGAGGACATTCTCCGAACTTATGAACTTAAAACTCGGCATAGCGAGCGGATCCGTTTCTGGCAAGGAAAGGGAGAAATTATATTCTGAATCTCAGCTAGTATTTGCAACACCTCAGACAATCGGAAATGACATGGAAAAAGGCAGGATAGACTTTTCTAATTTTAGCTTGCTAATAGTAGACGAAGCGCATCATACCGTAGGCAACTATTCTTATGTGAAGATCGCAAAGGAATACCTGCAGGCAAGTGTTCATCCACTTATACTCGGGTTGACGGCCTCCCCTGCCTCCGAGCGTGAAAAGATTAGGACAATATGCAGCAATCTTCAGATAACAAATGTGGAGATAAGATCGGAGGAAGACAGTGACGTCATACCATATATAAAGAGGAAGGAAGTAGAAGAAGTAAAAGTCGATCTTTCAAGCGATCTGATAGATCTGGCGAACCGAGTCAAAATAATGATAAAGGATTCTATAATCGAACTGCAGAGTGCCGGGTTACTTAAGAACACAATGCAGAGCAAGATTAACCGTGTTACCATACTACTCCTTCAGAAAAGTTTACAGAGACAGATGTTCAGTGGCAAGAGGTCATTCTATCTTATACGCGGTATAATACTGACATCGAAACTGCTAAAACTTTATCATGCATATAATCTGGTAGCTACTCAGAGTCTATCAGCTTTCTTTAATTTTCTGCTAAAGATAGAATCCGGAAAGGCAAAAACAGATAAGGAACTCGCATCCGATCCCAAGTTCATCTATTTAAGAGAGCGTGCCGAAGAGCTGCTAAATAACGGCGTAGAGCATCCTAAGCTTGAGAAACTTGTCTATCTTCTTGGTAGTTATTTTTCAGAGGATAAGAAGGCAATAATATTCGCGCAGTACCGGGATACGGTCGATGCAATTTACAGCCGCATACGTGTTTTAAATGGAGTCAGACCCGTAAAATTCATAGGCCAAGGTAAGGGGGGGTTGTCGCAGAAGGAACAAATAAGTATAATAAAAGATTTTGAGGAGGGGGTGTACAACGTTCTTGTCTCTACAAGCGTAAGTGAGGAGGGGATGTCGATAAAAGGAGTAGACATCGCGGTCTTCTATGAGACTATTCCAAGCGCAATAAGAAACATACAGAGAAGAGGAAGAGTGGGCAGGTTTGCAGCAGGAAGGATATTCATACTCATAACCAGCGGCACGAACGACGAGGGGTATTATTGGCTTTCGAAGAGGAGAGAAAAGAGCATGAAAAGAATAATAAAGAACATAAAGGAAAATCCGGAAACGATAAGGCAGGATGGAACTTTAAAACCTTTTGCTTAAGTAGAAAATATCTCAGATTCGCACGTTCCTCCAGCAGTATAGACTATTCCATCTATTGAAACTTTGCTTCCGGAAGTGTTGCCCAAGACTATCGTGTTTATAGTCGTGTCTAAAATTTTAACAGTTTTCGAGAATGAGTTCACGCCCACAGAATAGTTCCCCACTGGCTCCACCTCAGATGGGTCAGCGCCGTTTACATTATTCATATATACTTTGTACAGAAGTCCGGGTGTTCCCTCATATACAGATACCTTAAACGTATTAGGATTCGCGGTTGTGCTGATGTTGGTCACATTTACGGTGCATGGAGAGGGTGTGCCGTTTCCCGACGATATAACTCCAGATGGTAGTAATGAAAAGTGAAAAACGGAACTTGCTATTGCTAATCCTAGTATGAGAAACGATATAAAAAGTATTATCTTTATAAAATACTCTACCTCACTCGCACCCTTTATTTTGTTACTGCGCATATGTACACCAGGTTTCTCCCTAGAAAGTTCGGTTTCGTCAATCCAATCTCCTGTGGCAACGAACTAAAGAAATAGTAAAGAGATTGACCGCACTGTTCCAAGCCAGTGGTATAAAGGGATGTATAAAGTAGCTTTCCAGTGTAAGTATATGCATTTGGTGCTATTTTATTTTTACAAAACGTATTGTTCACACAGTTGGCGTATGCAAATCCGGTAAGAGCCGCTCCCACTATAAGTCCGGGGTTGGAGGGTGAAAGCATTTTTGCAGTTACCCCAGATATTACTGCTCTGCTGCATTCATATTGTATCCCTGACGTCGGGTAATTGTTAAGGAATGTCGCTGGCTGGCATTCGCTTGGAAGAGAGATAGTGTTAGGGGCAAATCGCGTCCCAACAAGAGAATTCAGGTAGACTATGTACAGCTGCGCATTGTTTATCAATTTGCTACTGTTAGGATTTACAAAACTGCTCTGGCTCGAGTTACTAAGATTCTTGTAGCTGAAAATGAGGTTGTCACCAGGCTTAAGGTAAGATGCGTACGATTGATTTATTACAGACGTGCTTTTCACAGGTTCGGTCAGTGTGCACGATGGTGGAGCTTCGTAAGATTTCGTAATACTGTCATATCCAACCGTGCAGTTATTTCCGCTACAGAAATTCGTGTAAAGATCTGTACATACTGCAGTGTTCCCAGTGGAATTCGAGCACGTATTCAATACTGGGTTGAATGAGCAGCCTTGCGAGGATTCGCACAAGTAGTTTGTAAGATTTGCCTCAGCGGTAGGCTGTCCGTTTCCGTAAAGCGGGATATATCTTTTACTATAGTCTGTGCTGAAAGAATAGCCCTGTGAACTGCTGCATTTGAAATAATTAGATGATTGGGCTTCACATAAGTTTGGACTGCTTAAATCGCAGGTAAACCCATTCGGGTTACTGTTGGAAAGCGGATTTGAACATGATTGGGCAGCAGTGTGATTGAGACAGCTTATCTGTAAAGTGTAAGCATTCGTTTCCAGATATTGGGTCAGATTGTTTATGGTAAGTTTTTGGTTGGTGTTTATGTCAACGACACCGCATGTTGCAGGTCCATTTTGCAACACGGTAAGCCCTTGATTAGCCCCATATTGGTTCCAGCATGAAGTAAGCTGTGTCGCAGTGCCAGAAAATACCTGAGAAGCGGTGGATCCCGGCCCATACGCGCTGGTGGAAGTAGTGCATCCGAATAAAGGAGGTGCTATACCGATACTGTTCAATGTACTGCTTAGGCAGAAAAACTGCGAAACACATAATCCATTATAATAAAAATTTGTAAACTCTGAGCTAACATAGCATAATCCACTGTTCGAGAGATTTACACCAACTAGAAGGAGGTAACCAGCGACAGCTACTATTACTATTATGAATATGACTCCTAAGATTATAAATATGAAGCCTTCTCCGGGCGTTTCTGCCATAGTTAATTACTGCGTTTATAAAATAAATACAGTGCTTAATGCCTACGCTTGAGGTATACAGATAAAAACCCTGCTTTGGCTGTAAACCATGTAATTACTTAGTGTCCCACAGAGTGGCACGAAATAATTACAACCTGAGCTTTCAGTTAGTATGTTTTGGGAAGGGTTTCCGTTGCTTAAGGAGCTTACGGTCTCCGTCGTCTGGTTTGCTGTCTGGTTTGAATAGTCGCAGACAGCAGGATTATTTATCAGTGGCTGATCGTAAGTAGAAGTATATCTGCACTGGTTTTGGAAACTTATCTGACAGTTTGCTATCCCTCCACTTGGATATCCGAAATAGGTTACAACGTAGCTGCCGTTCAATAACTTGTCAGAGGGAGATATATATTGTGCGTTACCGTTGCTCCCGTTCGTTATAAACACTATTTGCAATGGATAACTCCCTGCGTAATTATTGTCAGTGTAGTTTATAATCGAAAGATAGTTAATGTTTTTGTTCGGATTTATTATCGAGCCCTTATAACAGTTGAACATCTGGTTTAAGTTTTTAGCAGATATCACCTGCGAGCCTGTCACGGCGTTTCCTCCAGAGAACAGGCTAAAGCACGACGAAGCCTGAGTGTAAAACTGGCTGGCGAAGCTGTAGGCGGATTTTTCATTGATATTCGCAGACTGCAGACAGTTCCTCTGTACTTGTGCAGACTGGGTTGGGCTGATTAAAACGTTCGAAAAACCTAAAAAGTACGTAGCCGATGTGAACGGCGAAAGAAAAGTGTTTACTATTTTATACTGCGTGAATGACGTAAAGCAACTTAGTCCGAAACTCAGCGTCCCAAATGATGTTATAACCGAAAATGAAACCACAGATAGCACTATTCCGGCTATTACGACAAGGATGACAAAGACAATGGTTAAAAGTATTCCCTCTTCCATTATGACCCTCCTAAAAGATTACCGAAATAGGAAAAGGGAGAACTGCTGTGCGCAGAGGTATAGAAAAGCATGACTACTATGGATATCGCAACGAGTGCGGTTATTATCACGAGTACTATCCATATCAGTCTCCATTCAACGCTTGCTTTTCTGTTCATATCACTGACCAACGCACGGAGGACAGTAAGGTCCGTCTCCTGCTACGCATGAAGGTATATTTATTGCGCAGTTTTGTATGTCAGTAGCATTGTTTGCGATAATTGTGCTGTCAGCACAGCTTTCCAATGCGGCTGTATTTGTAGGGGATATCGTGCTACACGCATTTGTGATGTTAGAACTAGGACTTGCTATACAGTTTTGAACAGCTATCTGGCTTCCTTTCCCATTTATGTAGTTATAATAATAACACCAGTGTCTTATACAAGTCTGCTGGGCAGTAGCTGCATTGAAACAGGCGTTCGTACCATAGCATCTGAAGAGAGGAGTGCCCTCCAGTCTGTTCGCATAGCCGTATTCCGCGCTCGTAAATTGGTTCTGGAGAAGGTTTGTAGCCGAATCGCAGCCTACTGGAAAGATGGATGAGTAATTACCATAAAACAAGAAAAACATTGTTAGTGACACAACTATCCCAAGTAGTATCTCGAAGAAAAGGAACTGCTCTGCATCCATCTAATCCTTAGTATACATTAGTTTAAATTGTTTTTTTAGTTGCTGTTTATATCTTGATTTTGTCCACTAGAATCACTTCAAACCACTTGTTCTTTCCGTCCTCAATAAGAAAGTAGGATCCTACAACTTCCATGTTCTTGAAGACTTTTAGAGCACGGTTACGGGCTATACCTTCTTTGCTCACCGCTAGCTTGTAGTATATTCCGCTTTTACTCGGCCGTCTTGCATGGTTTGCCCTCGGCCTTCTGAAATCTCCCTTCCCAACTCTTACCCTGACGGTTATGTAACCTTGCTTTGCCTTGTACCCGACAGACTTTGCCCTCGTTATTTTGGTAGGCTTTTCTATCCTTTGCACTATCGGTTGATTTCTCACATCTTGCAGTATTTCTCTCTTTCTTTCTTCATTCTTATACAAGGCGATCTCATTTGCATGTATATACTTAAATGATCCCATAAATGATATCTTAAAATCTATGAGTATAAATATCTAACTCTATCAGTTTATGATATTTCCTCTCGATGCTATAACTGGGGAAAAGGAAAGGTTCGTAGGAGTATAATAAATGTATCCGCTTCCAGAGAAGGAATTTCCGAAAGAAACTGATGTTAGATTGCATTGGGTCGTTTCCAGCGCCGGAAGATAGGTTTTCGAGCACACAAAATTCGTGTAGTTCACACCATTCACTATGAGAGATATTGCTTTGATTTTGATGTTCTCATTTAGTAAATTCTGAAATGATATGTAATATAGAGATTTCGACTGAAAGTATCCTTGTTTGATTCCAAATCCGGAAAATCCAGAGTAGCTTGGAGTAGAAGTGATTCCAGTAATGCCTGGGAAAAGAGTGAATATTATATAGAAGATAGAGCCCACTACTGCGAGGGCTATGCTGTACTCTAATACCATCTCGAGAGATTCCTGTCCTTTCATAATCTTTAATAAATCCCGAGAAATATAAGTATAACTTTGGGTAATCAAGCCTTGGGTGGGTTTCGAACCCACAACCTCCTGCTTACGAAGCAGATGCTCTGCCGTTGAGCTACCAAGGCCTCATTTGAATCCTACTTGCCGGTTTATTTCCGTTTTGTACCTGTTTTCGCTCACTATATACTTTCTTACTTCTAATGTAAAGCCACAGGAAAAACATTTTACTGTTTTTAATGAGGATGTCTTGCGGTATTTTCCGCATTTTGGGCATCTTATAATGCGATATACTGTCATAACTTAATAATATTTTTTGCAATGCTTGTTATATCTCTGGAAGCCTCGCTCTTCGGTAACGAGATCACTGCAGGTATCCCCTGCCGTAATGCGTTGTAGACACCATTGTCTTCCCTTATCTTCCAGATATTGCCTATTTTTGTAAGTTGTTCCGCTTCCTTTACCGTTATCTGTTCTTTTATTCTACTGTTGGTTTTGTTTATTATCATCCCAATTATTTTTATGCCAGAATCATCAAGCTCCTCTTTTATTTTCTTGGCTTCTATAATTGAGGTTATATCTGGGTTACAGACAATTAGGCTGTTTGCATTCTTTATCGCTTTTATGAAGGCTATATCATATGAAGGCTTAGAATCGATTACTATGAAATCATACATATCTTTGATCTGCTCAAGATAAACGTTCATGTTTATCAGTTTGTTTGCAGCCCTGTCAGCAGCCACGTTAGTTACTCTAGAAGGGATAAGGTGAAAATTTTCATCGTCGCCCTTGTATATAACATCCTCTAGTTTTACTCGTTCATTTAAGAGATCCTCTAAAGAGTACTTGAAGCCTACAAATCCATAGTATATTGCGACATGTGGAGTTTCCAAGTTGGCATCTATTAGGAGAGTTTTCTTTCCAAGTATGGAAATCGCAGTGGCTAGATTAACCGCAGTAGTTGTCTTGCCTACGCCCCCCTTTGGGCTCATAACAACGATAACCTTTGTGGACATACTATATAATAAAAAGCCGTTTATTAATATTTATGGATAATTTTAAAACGTGCGCGGTTTGCGGCAAAAAAGCAGCTTTTCATTCAGCGTATTTAAAACAGGAGTTCTGTAAGAAGCACTTTGAGAGAATGCTGATGAGACGAATCAGGAGCAACATGGTTTCTAACGGTATGCGAGGCCATGTATTCCATCTTTTAAATGAAAATCCGTGTGGTTTCGATCTTCTTGACTTTTTATTCGTAGAGAAGAGTGGCAGTAAAAAGATTGATTTAAGTTCACACACTCTTGAGGACTTTGCCATTGCTGTAATGAAGTACTTTCTCTTCCACGAAGAGTCTAAGATAAGGATAAGAGGAAAAGACAGATTCAGTCCGCTGTTTAATGTTTCGGAGGATGAGATATTCTCATTTTTTTCGCTTAAGAACAAGTCAGTTGCCAAAAACCGAAGGAGGGGCAAGGATCAGTCCGTGATTGATTTTCTGTCAGAAATCGAGAAAAGGCGGCCAGGAGGTATGATCTCCCTTGTAAAAGCCGGCATAGAACTAGAAATCATTTAAGTCTATAATAATTTTTTCTAGCAGTGTGTCCCCAACTAAAATTTCCTAGCTCATTTTTGCTTTCCACACCTACTTTTCCATGTTTAAGTGCAGTATAAAGATAGTGGTAAACCAATCTGCTAGAGACATTTTTCCCATTTTTCTTCAGCTCCTTGTAGACTTCGTAACCGGTTTTTTCACCGTCTGACAATGCGTTTATTACCGCTTCCATTAACTCATTGTCAATCTTTCTTGCCATATTCATGTGCACTGTGGTTCAGAATTATTTGTAGAAACACAGATATAATTCAATATTTCACTGTAAGCCGTCTGGTTGTTTTGGAATCCCCCTATTTTATAGTATTCTCCGTTAAATATTATCATTGGAACCATATTTTTCCCTATAGAATTATACAGTGATATTGCAGAATAAGGTATGTCTGAGGACACATTGTTATTATATCCGGATATATTGAAATCCCATGCACAGAAGTATCCGCTGTAAAACGTGTTGTTACCCCATAATCCGAAAAGAGACGTAACCTCTTTAAATGAACTAAGTGTTGATGTGCATGTCTTGCAGTTGTTCGCGTAGTATATCACGAAAGCAGGTTTGCTTGGGGAACATAATCCCGACATGTTCAGGTCTATGCTGTGGAATGCATATGTCTGCTCTAGCATGTAATTCTGGTAATAAAAGAACATTCCTGCTGCTATCACAGCTACCGCGATAACAAAGTACGCGTAATGCTTACGTTTAGTTAGCATAAAACGACATGTTGAGCTTTTTCATTTCAGTCGAATTACAGCTATTCGAACTCGTCAATATGCAGATATTCGTGTAATTCCCAAGGCTCTTGTAAATACTTGTATAAGTTTGGGACTCAAAGAAGGAAGGGTCGGTAACTACGTTAAATATCTTAGAGTAGCTGCATGGTGTGGCGTTTATCAACCCGTATACTGGGAATTGGAATGGTCCGTAAACTGCAGTTTCATTTCCATAGTTCAGAATCTTACCGCTGCCAGTAAACACGATGTTAGCGGTCATCTGTTTCATCCTCAGAATTGCGCTTATCATGCTACTTTCGTTTTTGCTGGAATTAAAGAGTTGTATATCGTATTTAAGAGGATTCACAATGGTGTTGTTTTCGAGTCCCGACGACACAATCTCCCCATAATAATTTTTTATTCCAGAGTAAGTTGAATTAAAAATCGCTTCTAGTTCAGTAAAGTTCATGGTTCTACTGATGAGATTTGACAGCTGTGAATATGCCACGGTACAATTCGTTTTATTCTCGACGCTGCACATTGACGTAGTCGCAATATCAGTTACTATCTGGCTATACTGGTTTTCAAGTGTGCCGGAAAGCAAAGCCGATGACGGGAATACTGGAGAAAATTCGTAGTTGCAGCCGAAGACTATAGTATTATTAGGCAATCCACCGTAAAAATAGTACAAGTCCTTATCTGATAGACTACTGAGATTTATTTTATAATTGGACAGAAAACCACTGAGTTTTGCAGAATTTGTGCCGTTTGTCTGCACAGAGAAAGTGACTGGGTTAAATGGATAAACATAGAGTATAGCCGCGAAAGTGGCAAGCATTATAACTATCAATATTAGGGTTCTCAGTAATTTCTGATTATTTTCCATCATCAAGTTCTTCACTTAGTTTCTTCGCAGTTTCCTCTGGTGAGTAGTTGATTCTGTTTATACCTAGTGCATCCACTGGATCGATTTCGCCAACCATGAGGTTTATCTCGAAATGCTCTGCACCGGACTGCATGATGTTTATTGTTATCCCTTGTCTCAGTTTTTTCATTGTCTTCATTAGGAAGTTGGCTATTTCGAACGCTATTACCTCATCGAGCTGATCAATTGCAGTGTGCTTTACAGGGGTTATCTTAAGCATTTCATTCCTTTTCGGAGCGAATGGAACGTAACCTATTACCCCGCTTGTCTTGAATACCACTCTGTTTCCAGCGTTTTTCATATTTTCGCACACAAAGCATTTTTCAGGAATATGCCGCGGTACTGGTAGAACCAAAACATCCCAATAATCATGTGCGTCAACGTATCTGCTTATTGATATATTGTTCCCTATATCATATTTTTTGATGTCTTTGATTCTGTCGCTTATTACAAGCAGGAGTTTTTCGATATCGTCAGCATTATAACTTCTAAAATTGGGAGAATGTTTTTCGTTTTCTACGATTATCTCTTCATACCCATGTGCATTCGATTTTTTGAGGAATTGCCCAGCTAATTCATATTTTGATGGTTGCACTCTATCCTTTAATTCATAAATCTTTAAGTAGCCATTTTTAAATTCTATTGATTTTAGTTCGTTTTTGTTGTAAATGCATTCTTTACAGCCACTTTTCTCTGTACTCACTAACGAAAATCCCAAGTCGACGGGATCCAGCCGATATTCTTCCATTTAGCCTTCTAGCCTCGATATTATTCTTGCGAATGCAGGTCTTGTGACTAGCAGTCCTATCAGTGACGCAAGTATGGTCGTCAGGGCGAACCCAGCAAACAAGCTAGCAGTCGAGAACAGCAGCGGGAACATTATCGCCGCGAATGAGAAGAAAGAAACGAATATTATGAAGAATGCTCTGCTTATTCTTTTCTTTGTTACAGCATACTCTTCCTGAGAAGAACCTCTACGCATCTCGTCTGTTATTATTATCTGGTCGTCAACGGAGATACCTATGCTCGCTATGATTCCTGCCATACTCGGGATGTCAAGCGTCCAGTGTATCGCGGCGGCCACGCCTATTACTATGAATATTTCGGTTATACTTGTAAGTAGTATCAAGGATGACACTTTGTAGTCTTTGTACCTCAAAAATATAACGATGCTTACCAGTACGAATGCTACAAGCAGAAGCAAGTAAATCTGGTTTATGAACTGGCTTCCTGCCGTTGGTGAAACGGAATTTATTGACACCACTTTCAATGGCACTGGCAGACTACCAGACTGCATTATAGCCTGGAGTGTCTTCATATTCGATGTGGCCTGCTGCTGGTCAACACCAGATCCTTCGATGGTTATGGCTCCGTTAAAATTGGTAAGTATATTAGTAGAGATAAGTAGCGGCTGACCTTGTTGCACTCCATTAAGATACAAGTGTATTCTCTTGTTAAAGTATCCCGGGTTGGAAGTCGACGGTACGAGAGCCTTTACTCCTGTTTCAAAGTTCTTCGCAGCTCCGCTTGCCATCTGTATACCGAACTGGAAAGAGTAACCGTTTGCCACAGTAGGTGTTTGGTATGCTCCGAAAGGACAGCCTGCCGAAAGGCATACATCAAGTATACTTTCGCTCGAGTTGCTGCTATTGAATACTGTAAAGTTCCCTATAGTAGCATAGAATTTACCCTGATTCTGTATCAAAGATAAAGCCTGGCTTTCTCCAACGTTTGGCATGCTTATCATTATAAATGATTTGCCTGATAGTGTCTGGATGGTACTGACAGTAGTTCCGCTTATCCCATAGACATCCAGTCTTTTTGAAAGAGTGATTTCCAGCGTGTTGACGAGCGTGGAATTATAATTGGTTGCATTCGGAACGATTTCTATCTGTGTCCCCCCTATTATGTCTAACCCATAGTTTAGGCGCGTAGAAGGCACGTTTTGAGTCTGGATTGTGGATGAGTTGAACACAGCACCTGGTTCCACGAAGATGTTTGTAGTGCTCGTCCCATATATGTAGGGAAATATCTCGTTTCTATATGTTAGATGCAGACTGCTGTTAACCACCGCGCTTTTGTTAAGCTGTGAGTAAAATTGCTGTATGTTATGCACAGGTACGCCGTTTACCGCCGTTATTATTGATCCTGTTTGCAGGCTTATCAACCCTCTAGAACTTAAATTTCCAATATAGGAGTTTATTGGCATGTAAACTACTTGCGCTCCGTTAACATTCGTTATGTTCGGCTGTATAGCTAGGAAGGCCACGGCCACAAGCACAATCATTAGGATCACTCTCCAATCATACAGTATTGACTTTGTCATATCACACTTTCTCCGTTTCCTTATACCCTAATCCATACAACTGCGTCGAGCCGTTCAGTATCCATACGGTGAAATCGTCGAATATTACCCCTATTATAAGGATTATAGCTATCTCATGAAGCGTCGAATTCGTAGTACCAATAAACAATATTATAAATGTTACCAACGCAGCGGCGTCCATAGTTAGAGAAGTTTTTATAGTCCTGACAAGACGGTAGCGCATGCTAGCTTCCTCCCTTTTAAGTATGTTCGTTGCGAGTATTATGTTTCGGTCAGCAGAATAACCCATTATCATAAGTATGCCTGCTATTGAGGCAGTGGAGAACGTGAACCCCATTATATCAAGCACCCCAACTATGTTTATTATGTCGCTGATAATGCTGACAACGTTTGAAAACGCCTGCCAGGCGCTTCGGAAGTAGAAAAGTGACACGGCGGCGACAAGCACGAACGCTATTCCTAGTAGGATAAGGGAGCTGTATATCGAGTTCTGGGCAAGTGTTGCGCTCACGAAGTTTATGCTTGAATCCTTTGCGTTTATTGGTATCTTTAATATATTTGAAAGGTCGGTCTTCAATACAGTAGTATTTACATTCTTTCCAACGGTTATCGAGTAGCCCGTTACAGCGTTACTGAATGGCGCCCTAACCACGTTAACACTGACAGCCTGGCTCAACTGGGTCCCTAGGGAACTTGCTATCAGTGTTGGCGATACGCTCTGATTTGTGCTTATGATTATATTTGTTCCACCTGCAAGTGATATTCCCTCATTCACCACTTCTCCATGAACGTGGTAGTAATAACCTATAAACGAGGCGAAAAATATTACGAATATTATGGGTATAAAGACCATTTTCCTGTAATTTTTAAGGTAGTAATCAACCAGTCTGTCTACCTCTTTACTTATTTTGCTTCTTACACCCATAAAGAACATTTAATACGTGTTTTTATTAATTCTTAATGTATCCGTTCTTTTAAAGGTTTTATTTACTTTTTAAAGTAATATCTCTCGTACAGTTGTTTTACTTTTTGCTGGTCTTTCAGATTATAGTATAAATCCAGCATAGTTTTTCTAATCGGTTTTTTCCACAAGTTCTTTTGCATAGTGTAGTTGTATTTCATCAAGAACTGTTTTTCCTCGTTTTCTGAGCAATAATCCCATACGCTGTCTTTTAGCATGTATATCTTATACAGCGAAACTTTGTTATCTTTGTAACTGTGGTTCATGTCCCATATCACGCTTTTGCTTATTTGTTTTGCAACTTCATATCGTTCTTTTTCCGTAAGATGCACAGCGTTAAGCGAGAGCGAAAAGCGTATTTCATCTGCGTTTTGGAATATTCTATTAAGCTTCATAGTGTCATACGCCCTCTCTACAGTAGCTATCTTTTTTACTATGTTTTTCTTTCTATGGTGCAATAATTCATCAGCGGCCACAGTCTCTATTTCAACGATTTCGCACACTCTCTTCCCATCATCATTGTAGAGGAGTAACAGGTCCGCGTTCCATCTCTCTGCTTGGAAGTTTCCACTATCATCCTTCTTTATTGTGCCATTTTTATTTTTCCTGTAGGCGTACAGTGGAAATTCACCGTCAGCATAATCCAAAGGTCTTCTCTTCTCTATATACGAAAATGTTGACACCTGCATCAGCTTGTGTAGGATAGAAGGATTGTTGTCTACCACGTCATCTATAAGCATCTCTTCAAGTGTTTTTCCGCTCACACTTTAGTAAGAGAATAGATAGTATAAATATTATTTGCTTTTAATTTAGATATGAAAGGGCAGTTCTCTTTTGAGTTCGTAGTCGACTTGGCCTTTGTTCTTGTCTTGATAGCGTTCATAGCCGTCTTTTTCACGCATATCTCAACGGGAAACCCCACGGTTTCGAGAATGAATGGGATATGCTATGAAATAGCAAGTTCAATCAATTCACTCGCCTCTTCCAACAGTTTTACAGTGGAATACCTACCGCTGCTGAACTTTACAAGCTTTGAAAATTATACTATAAACATATCAAACGGGATAATAATAGTATATGACGGGTCATTGAACAGTGGAAGCCTAGTTGCAGGGCAGAATATTGTTTCCTGCGGATCAAATACAATGCTTACTGAGAATGAGTCTTTCGGCCTGTCAAACCTTGCATTATATGTAAACTCATCGAATATCGCTCTGGCCTACGAATACGCAAACTACTCACAGAATCTTCCAATGTACCTAGATGTGGGAGGATTCGCTGGCAAAGTCAATCTTTCGCTAGAATACGCAAATGGGACTTACTCCACTTTGGCCATGCAAAATTCACCATTTACTTACTTTGCAAATACACAGTCTATTCCTTTGCCAGCTGGAACGTATAATTACGTTGTAACAAGTGTTTTTAATCCAGATATACATGTAGAACTGCCATTTTCAGTAGGTTAGATACTATTTTTATAGGGTGGAACAATGCAAATTTTTATATTAGCTTTAAATATAAGTAAATTTTACTATTACTATGATGAAAGGACAGTCAGCATTAGAGTACATGATGACCTATGGTTGGGCAATCCTGATTATAGTCATCGTAGCTGTAATCCTGTACTCCATGGGCATTTTTAACCCAGGAGCAAGCATAACCACAGCAAGTAGCGGGTTCAGTCCGTTCGCAGTAAGCGCGGCGGTTTGTAACACGAGCGGGTTATATGTGGCTTTTACAACGGGAGGTTTGCCGAATGGAGCTAGCAGTGCCAGTGCACTTAGCCTTACAGTCTCTGCTGGGACGGGTATAGGTAGCGGTAGCGGTGGTCCATATGCGGGCCCAGTTTCTCCTGGAACCACTTTTACTATAAAAGCTACCTCAACTTGCGCAACGTCTGGTGTTAGGTTCTCTACATCCGGTACTTTAAGTTACAGTGTAACTACTGCCGTGGGAACTACAACAAATAATGCTACAGGTACAATAGCAGGAACAAGCAGCTAAAAATACATTTTTCATTTTTAATTTTTTATTTTGTTAGAAATGTGATAAATGCTACTTCATGTCATTTCTTTTCTATGTGTCCCAAAAAGGTAACCTTTAAGCTAGAATCAAGCACATTCATGTAGTGTTCTCCCAATTCCTTTATCTTGTTTTTAACCTCATCTCCAAGCCTGAAACAACTTATTTCACGTAGTTTTTCGTACTCTTTGTGTGGATGCCTGCCATTTATTATAGTCTCAAGTGACACGTGGCGTTCCATTGTTTGTATACTTTCTTCCAAACTGCATTTGTTCACAAAGGCATCAATCGCCGTGCACCCTGCCAAACTTTCAACAGGGTTTTCCGATTTCTCAAGTGCATACCTCGTGGCCTCCGATTCAGGAAAATGGTGCATAGGATTCAGATTCTCCGGAACCATAGCCAGGACCCTCTCCATATAACTGTTTACTCTCTCGTTTTTATAGTCAATATCATGAAAATGTCCGAGTTCATGCATTATTAAGTACTTGCTGCCTTCCTTAAGTTCTGATAACCTAGGGTCGTTGGCTATAAAATAAAATGCTTCTTTATATTTTTCTGCCAGATAAATGTTTCCTTTCGAAAGAGTATAGGCGGATACACACGCCGTAAAATAGTAAGGAAACACGTTCTCTATGAAGTTAAACGGCTCGGTTATCCCGAGTCTCTCAGATAGGAACTCAGCATATCTCCCGTTATTCCTTATCATCTTCTTCATTTTATTGACAACCATAGCCTCACTATGAGGTAATGGAGTATAAAAACTTTTAATGTTTTGAGGTAAATTTTATAGCAGCAGTTTAATGGGTATACTAAGGCTTTTCATGGTCAACCATACAACAATCATATCGCGACAAACAATGAAAAGATTTAATAACATTGACACATCATTAGTCATTAATGCTAAATAAGAGCAGAGTCGATTTCGAGGGAGTGATATTCGATTTTGATAATACCTTAGTGGACACAGCTTCGGCGATACGCGAGGCTTATAAACATGTTTTTTCTGCTATATCTGAGGACTTTAACGCTGACATAAACAAGTTGATCCAAGAGTCAGAAAACTTCCAGAAGGAAAAGATGGAAGAACTTGCGCTTTCAAAGGTTTCATACAGTCATGCCGACTGGATTGCACCCATCACTGCGAGGCTTTCCATAGAATTGGGGGACAAAGAGGAAAAATACAAGCAACTTTTTTATTCTTACGTCACTGATAATCCAATATTCTCGCAGGATACCTTAACATTGGTAAAAGAACTTAAAATAAGTGGCAAGAAACTCGCACTCCTGACTGAAAGAGATAATATATCAGGCATGAAGATGAAAAGAATAAGGAAGACACCCTTCGGTGACTATTTTGATATTATTGTTATAGCTGGTGAGACTACTTCTTTAAGGAAAACTGACGGTAATCCAGCCCTGTTTTTTGAAACTGCAAGAAACCTAGGTATAAGCGTCGAGAGTATACTGATGGTAGGCGATAGACCTGATCTAGACATACAGGGTTCAAAAGAAGCGGGGATGAAGGCAATACTATTCACAGGTTACATAAATCAAGGAGAGTTCAGCAGCCACAAAGCGGATTTCGTTGCTAACAGTGTCAGCGATCTCAAGGATATAATGCTTTGATAACCTTGGTTAAGTCTTCCATGAACCTGGCGATATTTCGGTTGCACAACCAAAAATCTATATCCTTTCCAAAGGAATCAAACCAAGAAGGTCCATCCCATTTTTTAAAACTTCTTTCACGGCCTTAACAAGACTTATCCTAAAGTCTCTTTTTCTTTCATCTGCGTTGAGTACTGACAAGCTTTCATAAAAAGAATTGAACTCGAAGCATAATGAGGAGATATAAGTTGACAGTGTGGTGAGGTAAAGGTTGTTTACAGAGTCAAACACGGCGGTCGGGAACTTGGTAAGCATCCTTATGATCCTTTTTTCTTTTGCCTCAAGATCCGTCGCATTTATGTTGTTTTCGCGCAACTGTGCCTTGTTAAGTATGCTGGATGCTCTAGCATAAGTGTATATTATGTAGATGGCATTTCTCGCCTCAAGTTTCAATGCGTCGTCCACATCAAACACAGTTATTCTACTTGGGTCAGTTTTTACTAGCTCGTATCTAAACGTGGATACTGCTATGCTTTCAGCCACTTTTTTGCATTCTTCATCGTTCATATCTGGGTTTTTATTTTTTGTCTCTTCATAGACTTTTGTGTATAGCATATCAAGGAACGTGTCCACGTTTACAACGATGCCTTTTCTGCCACTCATATTGAACGTTCTTTCGTCTTCTTCCATCTGCACGTTCATTCTTTTTGCAGTGTTCTGCGATAAAGAGACTATTTCATAGGCGTAGTGGATGTAGTTTACCTGCTTATCTCCCGCCATCTTATCAACGGCTTGCTTTACGACTTCCTGTTCATCAGACTGCCTTTTATCCACAAGTGTTATCGACGTTTTTATATCATTGAATTTAGGGTGAGCAATATCTATGTTTTCATCAGTACTTTCCCACAATGTCTGCCCGTTTGCCTGCGTTTGTAGTTTTTTGTACCTGAAATCTGCATTTAGAAGTCCATGTTTCCACATTGCATATGCTATATCCTTTCCAGCGTATACTACGGTACCATCCGATCTCACCAATATCTTCTCATATATCCTTTTTCTCGCATCCTCCATTGGAAAGACCCAGCATCCGGCTTTATCTCCTTCCTCGGAATATCTTATGAGATTTCTGTCCTTTAGCTGTTTGAATGCAGTTTCCCAGAACTTATACGACAGTATGTGAGATTCATGATTGAATAGATCATAATATATCTTTAACCTATCAAATGTCTCCATTTGAGAACTGAGGACCTTCGAAACCAATTGCATTGCGAATTTCGCAATCTCGTTGTTACCCTCCTCTATACTTTTTAGTACTAATCTTCTCTTTTCCAGAAGGGAAGGGTCGTTTTCATACGCTTTTGTAGTGTTTACATATACTTCGTTTCCCAGATAGATGTCCAGTTTCACGCCATCTTTCTGTTCAGGCATATTTAGGAATTTTATGCCGACGATATCGTCTGCGACTTGTGCACCGGTGTCATCAACGTAATTTGCGACTATCGTCTTATAGTTTACGAATCTTAGAAGTCTTCCAAGGGAATCGCCTATGCAGGCGTTCTTTGCATGACCTATATGTAAGGCCTTGTTAGGGTTTACGGAAGTATGCTCAAGGAATATCTTTTCTTCGTTTCCAACGTTTATCTTGCCGTATGAGTCGTTGATTGACGAAAGTACTGTTGCTGAAATTTTGTCATAATCATATGAGATATTAAGATATGGTCCGTAAACATCCATCTTTTTTATGAACCACGTTCCGCCAAGCTTCTCTTTTATGTATTCTGATGTCTCCTTCGGGTCTTTCCACAATTTTTTCGACAGGATAAACGATTCTATTGCTATATCTCCAAGGTCTTCTCTCGGAGTGTCCTTTACGGATTTTTTTACATCATCAGAAGACAATCCAAGCCTTTTTCCGAATTCGTCCAGCATCGACAGCTCGCCGAAATCAAGTTTATCCATATCCTTCTTATGAACGTAGTAAATTTATACTATAGCTATATGTTTCGCAGACTTTTCAACCTACTGCTATAATCACACCGCTTATTATTACTGTCAACAAGCCAATAACCTGGGTGGAAGAAAATCTCTCTTTTAGCAGGACAAAAGCGAGCAGTATTATTATCACTAGAGAAAATGCATTGAAAATGCTTCCAACTGCTAGAAAACCAAAAATCACTAGCATGGCAAATGTAATGTTTCCCGCACCAGCTATTATCCCACCAACCAGTAACTCCCAGTTAAGACTACGGTCTTTTTGTGCAGGTACTAGACGTCTAGATTTCCGATCCAACAGGAAGAACGGCAAGACTATTATACTGCCCACTCCTCGGCCAACAAATAGTATGGGGATAAGGCCACCGTAGTTGCTTATTGCATAGCCAACAACTAACCAGTATACGGCCCAGGAGATGTTGCCGGCTACGGCTGGGAGATACGCTTTATCAAAGCCAGAGTGTCGTGTGGTGGTTACAAGAAACACTCCAATAGTACCGGTTACAAATCCAGCGGTCTCTATCAAGTTTATATTTTCCTTAAGAAGCAAAACCCCACCCACGGCGATGACCAATGCCTGTAATATGTTTATGCTGTAAGTATTAGAAGCCTGTCTTTTCTGGAGCGAGACATAAAACAATATATATCCTAATGCGATAGGAATTCCAGAAATGGCACCCAATATCACCGTGTAAAAATTAAATTGGTTCAGGAAAAAGAACGCTGCTAAGAGCGCAGGTAATTCACCGCCTATTAAAACAATAAAAGCAGATTTTATATTTCCAAATCTCGATGTTGGATTCTTGATCATAAATCCAGATATCCCGAAAAGCAACATAGTAGCTAATCCGAACAATATTCCGTACTCTATCATAAAAGCTTCCAGTCAGCATGCCGCTGGCTTCTTATAAATTTTATAACTTTATAATGTAAATATACTTTGCATTTTGTAAGTCTCTCTTTTATTAACTCGGGCAATGGTGAAGGGAATACTTTTCATAGTTTAAATTCACAAGATAGACACTTTTGACTTCGTTCTTCAGTCTACAGCATCAACAAAATTTACATTTAAATGTCTTTATTATAAAAAGTAAATGTCTCCATAGGGAAAACAGGTACAAGAAATCAACGTAGGTAAAGACAAATATGCAAGTCTTTCTATGGGAGCTTTCATAATTTAGCTATCCCATAAATTGGTCTGTATGGGCATCCTTACTCTAAAGGCAGTATGCTGAGTACCCTCTCAGCATTTTTATACAGAATATTTTCCATAGCCTCACTAGTTATTCTTGCCCGTTTGATTTTCATGAGTTCTATCTCTTGGTCCGAATACGGAAAATCCGATCCAAAAAGTATTTTTTCAGAGCCTATCTGCCTTACACGCACCTCTATTATCATAGGGGACGATACTATTGACGTTTCTACGAACGCGTTTTCATATTTACCTATCTTACTGAAAAAAATCTCGGAATCATTGGCGAAGTGTCCAAATACGAACTTTATGTTTGGATACGAACCAGCCAGCTCAAGTAGTTTATCCGGATCTGTATTTGGATTGTTCTCCTTTCTGGTGTGTATTATCACTGGTTTTCCTATCTTGTTTATAGCACATAGAAAAGGTTCGGCAACAGCACCAAGTGGATTGAAGTTCTCTGCGCGCGGGTGCATTTTAAATCCAGAGAATTTCGTAGATATCTTTGCGAATTCTTCCTGCGACATATTATTTGGGTCCAGCCTCAAGAAGGGAAAGAACTTTCCGTCTTTGCGTCCTAAATTTTCGTTGTTCATTGCGGCCAAGTCTCTATATGATTGCTGCTTCATGGGAAAGATGACTGCCTTTTCAACGTCGTTTAATCTCATCATTCTGCTTATGTCTTCAATTGAGAATTTTTCTACATTGTTCCTAGTATGAAGATGAAAGTCGATTATCATATTTTATCACCTCGGGACCAAAATGGTCCTATATGTCACCAAAGACACCCTCCATTATATTTTGTATGAACAGGTAATGACAGGCTGAATTTCACAAGAAAGGCATCTCCTTTATTGTAGTCCAAGGCAGAATAGACTTTGTCTAGACGTTTGTCTCCAGATTTTGGCACAGCGTTTGTCAATAACCTCCCATATACAGCCGGTTTATATTCGCGGTTGATGTTGTATCCTTGGATTTTCTCTTCCGTCATCATATTCTCCAGCACGTTTCTTATAGTCTTCTCAACTACAGGATTTTGAGTTCTGGTTTCGAAATTTTTTCCTGATGAAATCACAGTCTCAATCCTAAGCCTCGTAAATTTTGTATATAGCCCATTCCTTCTCTCAGTCGGGTCCACCACCGCTGCCGAAAGATAGAATGAACCGTCGTTTTCTTCAACAAGACCTGCGAAACCGACTGGTTTATTGCCATTGTATGCAACAAATAACGTACTGGCATCCAGAGCACGTTCCTTGACTTCATCACGGGTCATTCCACTACCAAAGGATCTTACACCAAGATTGCACAGGTTGTAAAGAAGTTTGTCACCCATTTCTTCGTATCCATTATACGATAAGATTTTATAAAGGGTTTTACTGTTTGTTTTTCTGCCACCGACATGATACTGTATTGCCTTTATTGGCACTGCGTGAGTTGCCGTATATTTTACTTCCTTCGTTTTTCATATTTTTACCTCCCTATTCTTTGTTAAAAAACCATATACCGAAGTATACAGATAAAACGTGCGTTCTGAGGTGCAGGTAGGTGACCCTAGGTTATGGAGTAAAATTATAGAAGAATCGTGATAGCTGTCCCTAAATCCTAGCCTTGCAAAATCCTTGCCAGAGACATATTACTCTATCCATTTTAGATATATGGAGATAACTAGTATTAAAACTTTTTTCCTGTTCATAGGCGTGTGCATAATTCCTTATTCTAGGGATACCTAGAATACTAAAGGAGATATGAAAATAGCGTCCATTTGCGCTGAAGTCAAGGTAGAAAGAAGTAGAGGCTGCCCTGACAACACCGAGGTACGGCATGGTAAAGGACAACCGCCTACAAAAACATGAGGCAGTGATATATAATATAGTTAACTGGAAGAGAAATGAAAGCTCTGCTCTCGTTAAAACGAATAAATTCAAGTTCGGAAGACCCTTTGATTACTCAGATGAGCTTATCCTTAGGATAAGCTTCTTGCGATTCGCCTTCTGTGACAAGCTGATACAAACGGAAGCCTTGATGAGGAGTCTGTATGGAAGCTCTCCAGACCATACGACGATAAGCATCCTGTTCATTCAGATTTAGCTTCCTCCGAAAACAGAAGCCCCGGTGCCCCGGCAAGGATTAACTGATTTTAGGATCCTTGCCAGTCTAATCCGGATTCCTAAAATCCATACGGCGTTCGGGTCTTCATAGCATATCTCTGACCCTGGCGTCCGTCAGTATCTTCAGGTATTTCTCCTTCGCAGTTAGAATCTCTCTCTTCGAGACCTTTTCCTTGTTCGTGTGCGCCACTGAGTAGTTTCCAGGACCGAGCACGACCGCTTTCGCCTTCTTCCCCCAGAAATACATCTCAGTGAAGTAAGGCATCACAGCAGTCCTGACCCCAAGTATCTCCGGCAGGCATCCGGCATCGGATACGGACGGCTGGAAATCAAGATCCTTTACTATGCCGCCGCCCAACACTGCCGACACGGTTTTAAAGATTGCAGAGTTGTCCGATACCGTTCTTATGTCTATTACCGCTTTGGCTTCGTCCGCAACAACGTTTGGCGCTGTCCCGCCGCTTATGGTTCCTATGTTCATGGTCTGCCCCCAGTCTTCATCCTTGCCGGTCGGTTTCAGGGACAGGAGCTTGTTGAGGGAGCGTGTTAGCAGCTCGATGGCTGATACGCCCCTGCTTGGCATCGACGCTGGCGCAGATTTTCCCTTCTTCGTTATCGACAGTTGCAGAAGACCTTTCTGTCTCGTAACAAGGTTTAGCGACGACGGCTCGCCGAGTACCACTAGTTTCGGATTCAACGTGCTGACAGCATTCATGACGCCGTCGAACGAATCCTCTTCACCAACGTCAAACACCAGTCCGAAATTGCTGGCTCCGTACGTTACAGCGTCTTCGGCGGCCAGGATCATCGCTGCGATAGCCCCCTTGGCGTCGCACGAGCCTCTCCCGTAGATGAATTCTTTGTTCTCACATATCTTCAGCGTTCCCGGGACAGTATCCATGTGTGCGGTCAGAATTATTTCCGGTTCTCCCCTGAGCGCGATTACGTTGTAACGGTCACCTACCTTCTGCAGTCTAACATCGAAATTCTTCCGTAGCCTCGGTGCTATCAACTCCGCTACGCCGTTCTCCCTGCCGGATGGAGAAGATACTTCCACGAGCTTCTTTGTCAGCGCTGTAATCTCCCTTGTCTTGAGGGGGGCGGTTTTACCCACCCCCATATCTGTTTCCATGGTCATCGGCTGTACCTGACAAGCTGTTTTGCCATGTAGATCCTGGACGGAAATTCAGGATCCGTCAATTCTTTCCCGTTTTCTTCCATCCTGCGGAACCCTAGCTTTTCGTATACGGCTATCGCAGGCTTGTTCTTCTCATCGGTTCGCAACACCGCGTATCCCATTCCAGCGGTCCTGGCTTCCGACAGGAGCACTGACTCCAGAATTGTCGCTATACCGCTGTTCCTAGAAGAGGGGGCCGTTGCGACTTCATCAACGTACATCACGCGATCTCCCTCTGAGAATATATCGCTCTCTTCAAGAAAGTCGAACTTATCCCGGTCCATCCTGTAGCCCCACGTGAATCCTGCGAGCTTGCCGTTTGCCTCCGCCACGAGTACCCTTTTCCAGTCCCTAGAAAAGGCGTACGCTATGTCCTCTGAAACGTCTTTGCGGCTCCAGTAATCCTCCGTTTCGAGCCGGCTGTTGCATTTTTTGCAGTTCACTCCCGCAGATTCCGACTCTGCTGTACCGTAGTTAACGCCGCAGAGCTTGCATTTTTTGTACTCATTCCACGGCCATTCCGCGAATGCTCCTTTATACGTCAGGTAGACATCCTCAAAATCCCTGTTTTCGTAGCTTCTTACCCTTATATCAATTTTATTTTCTGATATGAACTAAATCGCTCTTGTTTCCCAGCATCCGCTCCAGGCCTCTTTGCCCGTTATACTTTTTCCCTGCTTTAATTTCCTTTTCCATTTTGTACCTCCTGTCTTTTGTATTCCGGGAACCCGGAAAGAACGGGACTGGAAGGAATATACTCTTCAGAATAGCTGCGAGTACAGCGTGAAAATACTTTGAGAAAACCGAATAACGACTTGCTATCTCTACTTACGCTTATGAACCAAAGCGGCTGTCATCGGGCCGCTTACCTCGGATATCATCGTTTTCATGTATAGCTAAGATTTCTTTGACTATTTAAGCTTTCTAAAAACGTACAATCAGTTGATGTGAGAATCAATAGATAGGCAGACCTGCCAAAGATTCTATAATATTATGGATGAGATCGAGCTTACAAAGAGACTGATTGGCATAAACTTCGAAAATCCCCCCTGCGATGAAGAAAAAGCAGCAAAATTCATTGCAAGTGTACTTTCTAGGATTGGCATAAAAAGCGAAATCGTAGAAATCGATAAAAAAAGATTCAACGTAATAGCTGAGATAGGGAAAGGCGATGGATTAATCCTCAGCAGTCATATGGATACCGTGCCGATCGGAAACGCCGATTCTTGGAAACACGGCCCTTTATCCGGAGAGGTTAGCAACGGTAAAATATACGGCAGAGGTGCAGTCGACACAAAGGGAGGTCTGGCAGTCCAATTAACGTTATTATCGACTTTTATGATTAGGTCTTCTACGTCTTTTCTCTCAGCTTTATCAAAGCATACTCCGCTTAGTTTGTGTAATGTCTTAAGCCACGTTATGTACTTTAGGATCCTTCCTATAGAATAATTGTTAAGCTGTAGTTTTATTCCTCCGTTTGTAGTTTTATTCAGGAAAATAGGCTCTATACCAGCTCTAACATCGACTGTATCAAGACCACGATATTATGGCAAAGCACCTTTAGAAGCACCTCGTTTACCTGCGCCGTCTTGTCCTTGCTTCTCACGAGGTCGGTAAATTTGGCCTTTATCATAAAGTTCGTTGTCTCGATATTCGACCTTAGGTGGTAATGCTCCAAAAACTCCTCTCTCTGATAGACAAAGTAATTGAACATCTTGCGCCAAACCCACGATAGGCTCAGGAAACACTTTAATCTTGGAAGCTCTTAAATCTATCGTGGAGGAACTGAAGGACTTAAAAAGCACTAGGAAGAACGCGATGGACGTGTCGCTTGGGAATTGGATGTGAAATGTGGAAAAACAGTATAAGAAAATTAAAGCACAAGTGATAGGAAAAGAAAAGCAGATTTGTATCTTTTGTAAAAGGGAAACCTCAATGCAAATTTTATATGTGAAGAATGTTCAGAAACTTGCTGCGATAGGTGCACCGTTAGGTATTCCTGGAATCATCGCTTCCTCTCTTATTATAAATTCTCTTTCCACCTTAAAGGGTCATGTATTCCTTCAGTGCGATGAATGTAAGCGTCCATTATTTGTGGATCGGTCTACAGAAAATCAATTGAAAACTACTTATAATTGGAGTAATTGGTGGGGATTCAAAGGCATAAAAGAAGAAGAACTGACTTTGCAGCTGGGTTAATTTTTATGATGGATTACAGTTTGAAACCGACATTTAAAGAGAAAGTCAAAAAACGCTTGGGAATGAAGGTCCGCACTCATTATAAGAAGATTCCGCTACTTTCTGAAGCCGAAATTCGGGAGAAATACAAGGAGAATGACTGGGGTTTTCTAGTGGCTTATGTGAAACAACATAGAAAGGAATTAGATATATCGAATAAGAAAAATCTAGTGGAGAAGAAATTAGGAAAGAATGGTTGTTATATAACTTATAAAAACTTACCCCCCAAATCTGAAAATGATTATAAAAATTGTCCATATCATAAGGTAAAATTAATTAATATTAGTAGAGGTGCAGGATGGACGGGTTCTCAATTTTTTCCGCAACATTCTCGGATTTGTCCTATCTGTGGTTTTAGATTTCTTCAGTGGGGTTAATTGCTAGCACTAGTAGTGTGGGTTGCTTTTGATCTTGTCGGATTGGGAGGATATTTTTTGAAATAGACAACCCAGATACTGAAGAGGGGATGGAGATTGCGTATATCATAATTGATGCATTTGCTATAATATTTTGGGTATTAGTCATAGCATTACCTTTCACCTCACTTATCATTGGATAGAAAGTTTAGTAAAATTCTCCGCATTCGTTGAGCACATTTCTTCTCTTTTTTAGTATAGACTATCCTTTTCTTCTTTTTTCTCCTCGGAGTAATAGATGATAACCAGAATGCTCCTAAGTTAGCGATAATTCCTGTGATTAATATTGTAAGCGTCATGATTTGCGTTTTTGATAGCAGAATAAATGAAAACCAAATATAACTAAAACCTAAAAATAAAAAGGCAAGAAATAAAGAAAAGTGTTTTTTGTAAGACCTCTTTTTTCTCCCTTTTCTCGAATTGCCCCGACCGGGATTTGAACCCGGGTTTCTGCCTGTCTTCCAAAAAGGTCGAAAGGGCAATGTCCTTGGCCGCTAGACTATCGGGGCATATTTTACCTAAAAGCCATTCAAACATTTAAACATGAGGAAATTTAAATATATGTATGCCTAACGTAACGTTTTATTTCGAGGTCCATCAGCCTTACAGGCTAAAGAGAGTGTATTCTTTCATAGAGGACAAGGAATTCATAGATGTGGATAAAAATCGCGAAATATTCAACAAGGTCGCTGATAAATGCTACATACCCATGACAAAGCTCCTTATAAGCCTAGCCAAAAAACATCCAGAATTCAAGGTAAATTTCTCTTTAACAGGAGTCTTCATGGAACAGGCTGAGATGTTTAGGCCAGAAGTGATAACACTATTTCAGGAACTGTTTGACACTGGTAGTATGGAGTTGCTGTCCGAGACTTATTACCATTCTTTATCATACTTGCTGGATAAGGGAGAATTCGTGGAACAGGTAAAAATGCACAAGTCTTTGATGTATCATTATTTCAAGTTCCATCCAAAGATTTTCAGAAATACGGAAGCATTATATTCAAATGATATAGCCAATACTGTTGCAAAAATGGGGTATAATGGGATAATTGCAGAAGGGTGGGATAGAATCCTTGGATGGAGATCACCGAATTACGTTTACATGAATCCAGAAAATAGCATTAAGGTTTTGCTTAGAAATTATAAATTAAGCGACGATGTGGCATTCAGGTTCTCTACGCCCACATGGAATGAATTCCCGCTTACCGCAGACAAGTATTCTAACTGGATATCGAACAATGAAGGGACGACAGTGAACCTTTTCATGGATTATGAGACCTTCGGAGAGCATCAGTGGAAAGAGACGGGCATATTTGATTTCATGACAGATCTTCCCGGCAAATTAATATCAAAAGGAGTAGGCTTCAACAAGGTTTCCGAGGCGATAAAGCCGAAAGCTGTAGGGGCAGTGGATGTTCCATATTATCTTTCATGGGCAGACATGGATAGAGACCTATCAGCGTGGCTCGGGAATAAAATGCAGGATGCAGCGTTCAAGAAACTGAAAGAGATACAGAGAGAAGTGATGCTGTCGAAAAACAAAGAACTTATAAAGAGGTGGAGGATATTGCAGACTTCAGATAATTTTTATTACATGTGCACGAAATGGTTTGCGGACGGAGATATACATAAATATTTCAACGCGTATTCATCACCGTACGTAGCGTACTTGAACTATATGAACATAATATCGCAACTCGATTCGACTATCAAATCTTTTTTAATGCTGCGTCGTAGGCCTGCATATAAACCGGAAGAAATTTTTCCCAGCCAAACTGACTAGCCAATTCATTAGCAGATAACTTGAGTTTTAGGAGGTCATCTTCGTTCATAAGAGCTATCTTCATCATGTCTTTAGCCGTCTGCGCAACACTTTCTTCCCTCCTTTTTCCCAGCATTCTCTCGACGAAAACACCTTTGTATGCGTTTTTGTAGTCATTCAGTAGGTACTGTCCAAAACCGCTGAAATCCGATGTAAAGGAGATGGACATGTAAGCCGCGGCTTCCAGAGGAGTGTAACCGAACGGTTCGTATTTTGAAAGAAAGAAACCAGCTGTCGAGAGCGCAAGCATCTCATAATACGTTAAGTTGAGAAGCTCATCTCCCACTGCAAGATATTTAGGATAGAATATTACTTTAACGTGGTTCGTTGAGGCGTTTTCTAACCCATTCTCGTGCAGTTTGTTGAGTATAGCGTCGTTGCCTTCAGGGTATGAAAGCATGAACGGTGTAAGAGGGGGATTTGTCGGCTTTGGTCTTCTAAGCTGTTTGAGCAGTTTTTTGGAATCGTTTATCATCTTATTGTATGCCTTATCAGTCGAGCCCTCTCTTACATCTATGGAAGAGGAAACAACAGTTTCGAAATTCTTAAGGTCCTCATCCATGGCTGATTTTATACTCATATAAGTAAGATAGTTTGCAACGACTTCGTTTCGCACACCGATGGTACCTGATGGAACTGCTATTAAGGCCACCACATAGTTGTCATCAGTGAGCATCTTGTCAAGTTTCCCTAATGCGTCTATGAATACGTCGTAACCTTTGTCATAGAATTCGTATCTACCGCTGGTCACAAAAACCCTTAAGGTGGTTGGATTCATATCATAATAAGGGAGAAAGTACGCGTTTAGAAAATTATTTAATTTTTTCTTTGCATTTGTCCTGAGCACGGTCAGGTCATCAGTATCTGGTAGGTTGTCGGTGTCTATGCCATTAATGGTGACAAAATCCACCTTTTTGCCAAGGATGACCTCGGCTTCCTTTGCTACTACTCTGCTCACTGCAGTGAACACTGTAGCGTTGAATGAAGCAGCTTTTTCAGTGAAGTGTTTGGCTGCCACTCCGTATTTGTACGGCATGTCTGGGGTTATTCCTGTGTTAGAAATCACGTAAGTGTTTGTGTTTCCGCCTGAATAGGATATCGCCCTTCCGAGTACGGTTGCGTGTATGGTAAATACGGTAGGTAGCTTGACGCCTTTTGATTTCAAGTATAGGACCGAACCAGCTGACAGCCACTCATGCGCTTGTACAACTATACTTTTGTTAAGTGCCTTGCTTAATGCCTCTATCACTGCGCCGGTGGCATATGACCAGGCAAGTGGCTCATCATAATCTCCAGGGGAATTTAATGAGTCTATCTTGAATGCGTCCCACATCTCCTTCTTGACTTCATTTACGTGTTTGTTCTCGAATTCTTTCGAATCTATCAATAACAGATTTACGTCGTTTGCAGACGACCACTTACCAAAGTAAATTTTTATACCGTCCAGCTTTACGTTTCCCATTGCATCTTTTATAAATTGGGGAGGAGTCGTCTCCGTAAACTCCATCGCGGCCTGACTGGGATTGTAGAAACCTATAGCGAGATAATTATCACCGAATTCTCTTTTCATGTAAGAAGATTTAGAGGTCAAAACGGTCCATATACCCCCCACCTTGTTTCCGGCTTCAAAGGACACTTCGACAAGAAACTTCTCCATTTTATTGATAAGAATCAGCACAATAAAAACCTATAAAAGTTTTAATTCTGCAGCGTGCACTATAGAGTGTGGTAGAAAAAGTTATTATAATAGGCTCCGGTCCAGCAGGTTACACTGCGGCAATATACGCTTCACGAGATGGTCTCAATCCGTTACTTATTCGTGGTTTTGAGGTGGGTGGTCAGCTTATGCTGACTTCAGAAGTCGAGAATTTTCCTGGCTTCAAGTCTATACTCGGGCCGAATCTGATGGATACTCTGGCAGAGCAAGTAAAGGGACTCAAGTGCAATATCGTGGATGATAATGTGTCGAAGGTAGATCTCTCGACCTACCCATACAAGGTCTACGTAGGTGATAAAGTGTACGAGGGATATTCTGTGATAATATCAACCGGCGCATCGGCAAGATGGCTTGAGTTAGAAAATGAGAAGAGACTCATAGGGAAGGGAGTATCTGGCTGCGCAGTCTGTGACGGTGCATTCTTCAAGAATAAAAAAGTAGTCGTAGTTGGCGGCGGAGATAGTGCAATGGAGGACGCCAGCTATCTTGCAACTCTTACCGATTCAGTCACGTTGATACACAGAAAGCATGAATTCAGGGCGAGCAAAATAATGCAGGATAGGGTACTTTTGAATAAGAAGATAAATGTAATTTGGGACAGTGAAGTGATAGATGTTCTGGGTAAAGAACACGTGGAAGGCGTCAGGATAAGGAATCTACAAACAAAAGAGGAGAAAGACATACCGACAGGCGGACTGTTTCTGGCCATAGGGCACAATCCAAATACCAAGATTTTCAATGGACAGCTTGATGTTGACGAAGAAGGATACATAAAAACTCACGATCTCACTAAAACTAGCAAGGAAGGAATCTTCGCAGCCGGGGACGTTCAGGACAGAAAATACAAGCAAGCTGTTATCGCTGCGGGATGGGGAAGCATGTGCGCAATCGATGCAAGAAAATTCCTCGGCGAAAAAAACTTAAATTGAGAGTTTGGCTTCCTTGAATTTTTTCGCATATTCTTCTGGCACTGTGGTATTTACGAAGACGTTTTGTCCAAGTTCTATTCCTGCGAAATCGGCTAGTCTAGGGTATAACTCTATGTGCATGTGGTAATCCTTTTCGTTTCTGTTTTCATGTATTACAAAATTATAGGAATGTTTCCCAAATAGTTTTATATTAGTCCTTATTATGCTTTTCAGTGCCTCGACTAGATCCTCTTTTTCCTGTTCGTCCAGGTCCATTATATAGTTTACATGTCTTTTTGGTAGCAGCATGGATTCTCCAGCTATTCTCGAACCGTATGGGGCTATTGCGGTTATCTTCTCGGTTTCGAACAGAATCCTTTCGCTCTCCTTCTTAAGCGAGTCTTCATAAAGGCAGGAATTATTTTCATTTTCGTATTTTTTCGCTCTTTCTATTTCCAATGCAGGAGTACCGAGAAGTTCCGGCCATGCTATTATCTGTGTATGCGAATGTCCTATGCTCGCTCCGCCCTTTGCACCAGAATTCTTGAAGACCATTACATGCTTTATGTAGTTTCTCGAATACAAGTCCTCTTCCCTTTCTATGAGTGTGTTGAGCCATTCTAGTGATTTTTTGGTGTCCATCTCCTCGAACTTCTCGAAATGATTGGGAGTTTCTATCTCGACTTCGTTGTATCCGTATCCTGATATTGAAGAAAAAAACCCTTTTTCATATTCTAAAGGGGTGGATCCGCTGAGTTCCGGGAATTTATTTCTTATAACCATCGTGGTCCACGGTTCGTTGACGTGCATTATCTCCAGGTTCTTTTGATCAACAGTGTCCCTTTCAAACGGACAGTCTTCAAGATTCGAAGAGGCCTCGTCCTTCACTTCCAATTCTTCGGGCCTGTGCGTCCTGCCCGGCACTATTATGGAATAATATCCCGTTCTATAGTCTGTCCTTATATTGCTCTCCTGAACGTCCATTTTATTTTAATTGTCCGCTGATATTTATACCTGAAATACATTTTTCAATCATAGTTTGTTAGGAAAAACAGAGGGGAAGAAAACTTTAAATATGACGTTGATATCTATTACAGATATCAGTGTTGCATAACGCTGTATATTATAAAATATCTTATAGGAGGTACAAATATGGCAGAAGGAATTCAACCAATTTTCATCTTACCAGAAGGTTATAACAGAACCAGCGGGAAGGATGCACAGAGAAATAACATAGCAGCAGCCAAGGCGGTAGCCAACGCGGTCAAGTCCACTTTAGGTCCGAGAGGAATGGACAAGATGCTTGTAGATAATATAGGAGACATAACTATAACAAACGACGGAGTTACGGTTCTAAAGAGCATGGATATAGAAAATCCTGCGGCAAAGATGATAGTTGAAGTCGCGAAAACCCAGGAAGAGGAGGTCGGAGACGGTACAACGACTGCAGTTATAATAGCAGGTGAACTCCTTAAGAACGCGGAGACTCTTCTCGACCAAAGTATACATCCTACGCTTGTTGCAAGAGGATATAGGCTTGCGTCAAATAAATCACAGGAAATACTCGATAAAATCAAGCTGCAGCTTAATCTTTCAAGCAAAGAGGACCTGGGCAGGATAGTGAAGACTGCGATAATAGGGAAGAGCACAGGTGCAGATTCGCATGTTATCTCTCTTATAGTGGATGCGGTACAGCACGTTAAATCCATGTCAGGCAAAAGCGATACTATAGACTTAGATGACATAAAGGTTGAAAAGAAAGTGGGTGGCGGACTCCTCGATTCAAGACTTGTTAGTGGAGTCATAATAGACAAAGAGAAGGTGCACCCAGATATGCCAGATGAGGTCAAGAACGCAAAGGTAGCCCTGTTGAACCTTGCTCTTGAAATAGAAAAGACAAATATCGATGCACAGATAAGGATAGAAAAGCCAGAACAATTACAAGCGTTCCTGGATGAAGAAGAGAACATGCTTAAGGAGATGGTAGAGAAGATAAAGGCTTCAGGTGCGAACGTAGTGGTAGTACAGAAAGGAATAGACGACGCAGCACAGCACTTCCTTTCAAAAGCAGGGATACTTGCATTTAGAAGAGTATCTGAAGGAGACATGAAGAAGATTGGTAAGGCAACGGGTGCAAAGATTGTCGCTACTTTAGATGAACTTGGCAAGGATAGTCTTGGCGACGCAGGGTTGGTACACGTTGAAAAGCTTGCCGGCGAAACGCTTGCACTTATAGAGGAATGCAAGAATCCAAAGGCGGTTACGATTTTGATAAGAGGAGGAACCGAGCATGTGGTCGACGAAATACAGAGAGCAGTGGACGATAGTCTGGGAGACCTAAAATCAGTCATAGAGGATGGCGGGTCTATAGTCGCTGGCGGCGGAGCAGGGGAACTTGAAGTTTCTAAAGAACTCAGGGACTTTGCAAAGGGACTTGAGGGGAGAGAACAGCTGGCCGTGAATGCGTTTGCAGATGCTCTTGAGGTGGTTCCAAAGACGCTATCCGAAAATGCAGGTCTTGATCCTATAGACATATTGGTTGAACTGAGAGCTGAGCATCAGAAGGGAAAAACCTGGGCAGGTGTCAATCTGCTTGATGTATACAAGCCACAGGTATCTGATATGTACAAGGAAGGAGTAATCGAGCCTTTAAGGACGAAAAAACAGGCAATAAAGAGTGCAAGTGAAGTTGCAGTTATGATCCTTAGAATAGACGATATAATAGCAGCAGGCAAGTCGGCAAGCCAACAGCCGCCGATGCCACCTGGTGGAATGGGAGGTTATGGAGATTAGTATGTCAGAAAATGTTTTGAGTAGACCCTTGGATTTATTGAATTCTGCGAAGGGAAAGATGGTATTAGTGGAGCTTAAGAATGGTCACGCCATAACCGGTAAGCTTATAGCTTTTGATGTCCACATAAACGTTACTCTGGAGAACGCAGAGGAAAAGAAGGATGTTGATACCCTAAGAAAACTTGGAAATGTTTTTATACGGGGTGACACCATTATCCTTATATCCCCAACAATATGACGACAGCATCGATGGGTTTGCACAATAGAAAACAACCACATGTACGGTGTAGAAGGTGCGGCAAAGAGTCTTATTTAAAACGAAAGCATTACTGTTCTCATTGCGGGTATGGAAAAACTGCAAAGATAAAGGCTCATGCCTGGAATAATAAGACAGTGAACGGAAAAAGAAAGGATAATTAAATGTCAGCAAAGATAAAGGCGAAAGCTATAATATTTGATTTTGACAACACACTTGTGGATACACATTCCGCTATAAACGGCGCATATTCCGTAATAATAACAAGGTTAGCGGAAAGATTCAATCTAGGACACGAACTCTTGAAAGAAAAGCTTTTCGCCGCCCAGAAGGAAGTTATAGATAATATACCGCTCGAAAAAAGAAACTATGACCGAAAAAAAGTCGTAAGCAGGCTTAACAAGGACATGAACTTAGGATTGAACGATAAGGAAATAGATGAGCTTGCAGAACTATTTTATTATTTTATACTCGAAAAGGTAACCTATCCAGAGTATACAGAAAGTGTGCTTGAAGCGCTTAAAACTAAAGGCAAAAAGCTCGGTCTACTTACGGATTCAGACGTCAGACCTGGTTTGAAGAAACAGAGACTAAACAAACTGGGATTCATTGGGCTGTTTGATGTGGTAATGATAGCAGGTGAAACGATACCACAAAAGAAAAACAGTCCGATACCATTTTTGGAAGTCTCCAGACTTCTAGAGGTAAAACCTGCGGATATTTTAGTGGTTGGGGACAGGATGGACGCAGATATAGACAACGCCAAAGAAGCCGGCATGATGGCAGCTTTGATTGATAGATTTCTGCCCCCTAATACCGGAGTACACCAGCCCGACGTTCATATACATGATATAAAGGAGTTGCTAGATATAGTTGAGTAGGTCTGTTTTTACCCCAATCTTAATAAATACTAATATCCTTAATCTCTAATGGAAGAGCTCAAGATGACGCCTTGGGATGTAAGCGGCGAACTGAATGACAGCGCTTACACAAAGCTGGTTGAAAAATTCGGCGTCGATCTTATAAATGAGAAGTTAATAGAAAGGATTGGAAAAATAGCAAAAGGCAAAATTCATCCGTTTCTAAAACGAAGTATATTCTTCGCACATAGAGAGCTTAATCTGGTTTTGGACGATTATGAAAAAGGCAGGCCGTTTTATTTATACACCGGAAGAGGTCCGTCCGGAAAGATGCATATAGGACACTTATTGCCATTCTCATTTACACTTTGGCTGCAGAAGACCTTCGACGTTCACCTGCTGATACAGCTAACTGATGACGAGAAGTTCATGGTTAAAGACATCTCTAAAACTGCAATAGAAAAGTATACAAATGAAAACATAATCGATATACTGAGTCTCGGGTTCGATCCTAAGAAAACTCATATTATAAAGGATTACGAAAGCGCAAAAATGATGTATTACTACGCGACAGATGTCGCTAAGCACGTGACGTTTTCAACAGTAAAGGCGGTTTTCGGTGTAACTGACAGTGACAATATAGGCAAGGTTTTTTTCCCTTCGATGCAGATCGTTCCGGCTTTTCTTCTTTCAGCATTAACCGGCCAGAAAATGCGTTGTCTAATACCTTACGCAATAGATCAGGATCCGTATTTCAGGGTTGCAAGGGACGTTCTTCCAAAGCTTGGATATTACAAACCATCCGCTATAATCTCAAAATTCCTTCCCGCGTTGCAGGGCAGCTCAGCAAAGATGTCCTCCTCAAAGGAGGAAAGTGCAATATTTCTAGATGATAGTAGAGAAGTAGTACGAAAGAAGCTCATGAAATACGCATTTTCCGGTGGAAAGGACACTGCTGAAGAGCAGCGGAAGTACGGTGCAAATCCAGATATGGATTTTTCATTCCTTGAATACAGCTTTTTGGAAGAAGACCAGAAAAAGGTAGATCAAGTCTACAACGATTATAAGTCGGGAAAGATATTAAGCGGCGAGATGAAAGAGATTGCAGCCAACAAGATATCCTCATTTTTGGAAACATTGTCTGATAACAGGGAGAAAGTAAAAGATAGAATAGATGATTATATACTTGATCCGAAAAAAATAAAGTTATAACTTATTAAAATCAATACTATTCTAACAAAGGTGTCAGATACTCACCATTATACTGCATGTTTATATAAGTGTCTTTTAATTTTATTTAATTGACATAGTGTGCCTCAGCTATAGGCTTTGCTAACAAAGTAACTTAATTAGCGGACTTTAGGAGCAGAATAAAGACTTTATTAGCAAACTGCTTCTAGACCTAATGATAAAATATACGCTTTATTTAGATGCAAGTGGTGACTTTGGTTGGAGACCTCCTTATGGCAATAGTCAGTCTAAATTTTATGTACTTGCTGGTTTAGCTCTCACACCAGAAGCCGAGTATAAAGCAAAAACAGAACTGCCAAATATAGTGGATAAATATTTTACATCTAAACCTAAGGAATTGAAATATACCTACATAATTTCAAATAAAATAGAACCTTTCAAATCTTTAGATGAAAATCAGCGTAAGGCATTGTCTGATGATATCTTTACTCTAATCTTAGAGATGTCCCCTATATTATTCGCTACGGTTGTTGATAAAGAGAAGTTAAAAGAAAGATATGGAGATAGAGCATATGACCCAAAATATTTATCTCTTATTTCTACAATCTCTAGGTTTTCAATGATGTTAAAACGGAATTCAGACACGGGGCAGGTTATAATGGATGATGAACATGCTAGAAAGGATAAAGATTTGCAAAAAACAATACATAAATTACGTGCGAATGACACAATTATTAGAAGTAGGAATTATAACCCTCCTTCTATAGAACGTTTAGAGAGGATTACTAATAGCATTCTATTTAGCCATTCGGAAGCTAGTGAAGGAATACAGTTAGCAGATTTTATAGCAAAGGTAGTCTGGATTAAATATACACATGCAAAAATTAACAGATTCATGCAAATAGAAAAACTTTTTGACCATAATGAATATAGATATTTCGACCCTTGTTTAATACCAAAATAGAATAGAAGGAAAGGTGGTTACCTTTCAGCAACCAACGAGGTCAAGCAACCTCTCCTTTGCCTAATGATTCGAATTCTTCGTTAAATTTAAATCTATCCCTAACTCATAAATTGCACTTATTAGCACCGTAATATTATAGGCTATTAGCTTGCACAGCAACTCATTAACCTGCGCTATCTGGTTCTTGCTCTTTAGCATAGCACCGAACTTAGCCTTTATGGCAAAGAATGTGGTCTCCACATTAGATCTCTTGTGGTAATGCTCTAGAAATACCTCTTGATTAAGCTGGAAATAATGGTACATCTTACGCCATAACCACGCCTTACTACCACTACGATAATTTGCAACAGTACTCTTCTTGAAAGGAATGTAAGGTACAGCTCCAACAGCATCAACAGCATTGAAATTGGCGAAAGAATTGTAAGCCTTATCCGCACTCATATTTTGAATGTCAAAGCCTAGTCTTGCGGTTTCATTGACAAGAGGTATAAACTGCGGACTATCCGCACCATGTTCATCGGTTATTACTGCAGTAGTTACTATATTGGTATTGTTTCCAGTCAAAGCGTGGCACTTGATCCATTTATGCTGTTTGTTTAATTTGTGCTTTATGTTGCAGTATTCGCTGAACTGAGTTGTCTCGAATCCCGTAGAATCCACACTAAAACTAGTCTCTACCGATTTCAAATGCCAAATCTGTGGGACGCAGTTAAAGAAAGAAGGCTGGTCTGCGGAAATGTCCAGAATAAAAAATGGGGTTATCTATATGCAGAAACTGCGCATATAAAGAATATATCGCATTTCCCCCGATATGATGTGAAGGAGAATATGTTGTGTTTGTGCGCAAATTGCCATAAAAACTTAGATAATAAAATTTATAAATTATCCGAATCAAGCGGTAGATTCGTATGTGATGACATAATCAGCCATGTAAATTATAGTCTTGATGTAAAACCACAGCATGAATTGACTTTATTCCCGTAGTTAGTGGATGCGCCTCATAACTCATGTTCCCATATTCTTACAACAGTCCAGCCTCCATCTTTCAAGGTTTTGGACACTTTTTCATCACGCACCTTATTTTTCTTTATTTTATTATCCAATAAATGGCATTGCTTTTCGGCCTTTTAAAATGCCTAGGACATGCATGCCAGAAGCAACCATCTATGAAAACAGCGATTTTGTGCTTTTTATCAGCAAAGTCAGGATGCCCATATATACCTTCAGGATGGAAGACGAATCCTAGGCGCTTTAATATGTGCTTAAGGTGCTGTTCCGGAGCAGTGTTTTTGTTTTTTATCCTAGACATAGTATAACTTCTTTGTTTTTTTGTAAGATTATCAACCATTATTTTATAAATAATTGAAGTAATTAATATCTGTTACGATGAAGCTGCAGCCCTGAACGGTTACAAGATATAGTAAGGTAAGGATTAAGTAGCTAAATTTATTAGTAAAGCCATCTAGATAATAATATGAAATACCGTATAACCTATATAATTGGATTTGGAAAGTTCGCTAATTGATATGGACATATTAACTATATTGGGACAGGTCGGTCCGCTAATTTTAGCAACAGCAACTGCATTCATGGCTTATTTTACATATCTAGTCGTAAAAGAAGGTCGTAAACAAGATAATGTGCGTTTCTTAGAGAAGAGTCTCGAAGAGTTTTATGAACCATTAATAAATACTTTAAGAAATGGCCCATATTACGGTATAATGGATAAGGATTTAAGTGAAGTAATACGCATTTTTATAAGCAAAAGATATTTGTGCAGTGCACAACTTGCGAATATACTGCCTTATACTGTAACTGATGTGTTTAGCGGTACTCCTGTTTCAAGCATTGACAAGGGAACTGTATATACTTTTACAAAAGAAGAAGATTTTGATAAATGGAGACATGCTGCTGATAAGATATGGGAAGAGTACTTAGAGAAAATAGAAGAATACTCAAAATCAGTGGGAACAACAATAGATATAAGTAAATTTAGTAAGCCAAGTTGGGCATCTCTGAAGCTAAAAAAGTAACAATTTAATTGTTAGCCAACTCACAACATCCTAAAATCAAAAGATACCCAAAGATTAGTGACTTTATTAGCAACTCGTCCTACTTTATTAGCAACTCGTCCTACTTTATTAGCAATGAGACTTTGTTAGCAAAGCCTCAGCTATAGAAAAGTATTTATACTTATAATTATATATAATTATTAGTAATTATGGAAGAACAAAAATTTACAACAGTTTCAATACCAAAACCGTTAGCGGACAAGGTAAAAAAGTTTACAGAGAAAACAGGTTTTACTTCTCTTTCCAGTTTCGTTGAATATCTTCTGAGGGAGATAATATCCGAAAGTAAGGAAGAAAAAATTGGAAAAACAGAAAAAGACGAAAGAGTTCTTGATTTGGAGGACAAATTAAGAAGATTGGGGTATATGTAGGAGGTAACAATGGAAAATAAAGAATATTCGGTTAAAAAACAGAGGATAGAAGGAGGGCTGAGCTTAGCTACAAAGGAAGAAATCGCTTTGGCGGTCATAAAGGACGCATTGAAAAGATATACCAGGCCAACAGTAGTGTGGAGTGCTGGAAAGGACAGCACAGTTGTTTTGGATCTTGTTAAAAGGGCGTGTAAGGACCTTGGAATGCAACTTCCTCCTGCGCTTTTTATAGATCATGGGCAGCATTATGATGAAACGATGAAGATGCTTGAGGATATAAGCAAGGAATGGGGCTTCAAAGTGATATATGCAAAAAACGAAGACGTACTGAAAAATGTTGGTAAAAATAACAAGATAAAGTTCAGTGATATGAACAAGTTAAACCAAGACGAAGCAAGAAGGATAGGTTTCGATGGGGACGAATTTGAATATAGCCTTGAGACTGAGGTTGGAAATCATCTGTTGAAAACCGTCGCAATGAATCTTTTTGTAGAAAAGTACAGGTTTGACGCTCTTTTCACTGGTGTAAGGTGGGATGAAAATGAGGCCAGGTCAATGGAGGTCTTCATAAGCCCAAGAAGCCATCCAGATCACGTAAGAGTGCAGCCTATACTTCCCTTCACCGAAAGAAACGTATGGGAATACATGTTTAAGTACAATCTTCCAGTTCATCCACTCTATAAATTAGGATACAGATCGATTGACGGAAAGCTTGATTCTAAAAAAACAAGTGATTTGCCTGCATGGGAACAGGATCTTGAGCACACGAAGGAGAGAGCAGGAAGATCACAAGATAAAGAGGGAGTAATGGAAAAGCTAAGGCTTTTCGGTTACATGTAAAATGGAAAAATTATTGGATATCTGCTTCGATAGTGAGATAGCATCTTCCTCAAAAAAGCATTACACTTACAACATATGCGACAATGGGAAAAGAATGGCTTTTTTCTATCCTCACTCATATGATAGAGGCTTCATAAATTCCGTGGACAGAATACTTTCAAAAATCTACAAGATGGAGAGAAGTCTATTCGGGCGCGTTAAAGCGGATGAATACTCTATAGTCGTGCCAGATGGGAAGAAGGCAGATGAGCTCTATGAATATATAAAAGACCTGAATTCGAAAATAATTACACATTATACAGAATCTGGGTTTATCGACACACCTTATCTTAGCAAAAGAAAGAGGGATATACTGGAAAACAAACTCAGTATAGTGCTTACACCTTGTTGTAACAGATAAGTTTAAAATAAATAAAAAGCTCCTAATATAGATATGTCTATGGCCTAGTAGCTTAGCCCGGTGGAGCACTGCTCTTATAAGAGTTTGCTCTAACATTAAGTAAAGCAGGGGTCGGGAGTCCAAATCTCCCCTAGGCCACTTTCTTCAGTAAGTTTTAAATACTGTGACTGACAAAAAAGGTTTTTGTAAAGGAGGTAATAATGGAAAAAATATTTTTGGAAAGAATAATAGATACGATAAAATTATCGGATTGCGGTGATTTTTCGAACAATTTGGCAGATTTGACAAATGCATACGAGAAACAAGATATTGCAAACGCAGTCAAAATAGCATACAATACTCTTAAGGATATGTCCGGCAAAGTGTTGACTTCTAGTAATCTAAAGACTGTGGCGGGAACTGCAAAAATAATAAATTACATAAATTTATACAACGAAGTCGGAACTTTTCTAAACCTTTACACCAATACTACGGCTGAAAAAACGGACAGACACGAATAAAACCGTTTTTAATGAAACGATAAAGTCTATTTCCCAAAAAAGATAGCTTTATAAACAGACCGTTTCTTATAATAAAATAGAGGAATGAATGTCAGGATGTTCTATTGAGAGTTTGTTTTGTTTTTAAATAATCTCTTGTGGAAATTCTAAACTTCATTCTTAAAGGAGGAATATGGCAAAATTCGAAAGAAGAATGTATAAAGCTGTATGCTCTGATTGTGGGAAAGAAACGGAAGTTCCTTTTCAGCCACAGGACGGCAGACCAGTTTACTGTAGAGAATGCTATAGCAAGAGAAAGGGAACTCAGTAATTCCTAATTTTAGCTAAGTAACTCAAAAATTTATTTTTTTTATTATTTTAATCTTCAAGTGTTCTCAATTGCGGGAACGGTATAACTTCTTTTATGCTTTTGGAGTCTGTCCCAAGCATTTGCAAACGATCTATCCCTATTCCGACTCCTCCTGCCGGTGGCATTCCATATCCCATCGCTTCTATAAAATCTTTATCAAACTCCTGTGTTTCATCTATTCCTCTATTTTTCCTTTTTGCTTCTTCTTCAAACCTGTTTATCTGATCTATAGGATCATTCAGCTCAGAAAAAGCGTTTGCTATCTCCATACCGGCTATGTAAAGCTCAAATCTGTAAACAAATCTTGGATCATCTTCCATCTTTTTAGCCAATGGTGACACCTCAATAGGATATCTGGTCACAAAGACCGGGTCTACGATATGATCAGAGACTTCAGCCTCAAATATTGTATTGATTGCCTCCCCGTATGAACTTACTTTGCTGTCAAGCTGTTTTCCACGTTTTATTATCTCCTCTTCACTCGTCAGCTTAGTTTTCTCCTTTACCATCTCTTCCATAGTCCTTATCTTTGGCTTTGATAAGTCTATAATCTTTTCCCCAAATTTTATCTTATAAGTGCCGTTTGCAGCGAAAATCGATTCCTTCACTATCTCTTCCGTAAGCTCAAGCATACTACTCAGGTCTGCGTAGGCCTGGTAAGCCTCAAGCATAATGAATTCTGGGTTGTGTCGCGTATCTACACCTTCATTCCTAAAGTTCTTGCTTATATCAAAGACTTTTTCAAATCCTCCTACAAGGAGTCTTTTAAGATATAGCTCCGAAGCTATCTTAAGGTAAAAATCTCTGTCAAGCGAATTGTAATGAGTTATAAACGGTTTTGCATTTGCCCCGCCAGGTATTGCTTGGAGTATAGGGACAATGACTTCTGTGTAACCTTTGTTTTTAAGGATATCCCTGATCTTTGAGACCATTACGCTGCCCTTTTTTATCTTTTCCAGAGAATCCCTATTTATTATAAAGTCTAGATATCTCTTTCTGTATCTTTTCTCCGTGTCCTCAAGTCCATACCATTTTGGTGGAAGTGGCAGCAATGATTTACCGAGTAATGCAATCTTTTTGGCATCGATAGATATTTCGTTTGTCTTGGTTTTTATCACAGTACCCTCAACACCGATAATGTCTCCGACGTCCAATAATTCTGCTATTTTAAGTGATTCCTTATCTGCATGTTTCTCGGAAAAATATACCTGTAGCGTGCCTTGTTCATCCTGTACATCTATGAATTTTATCGCTCCGTGGTCCCTTTTCGCCGTTATTCTGCCGGCAATCTTTTCATCTTTTCCTTCTAGTCTTGCGAAGTCCTTCTTTATTTTTAATGCATCGGACGTTTGGTCAAATCTGTTGCCATAAGGAGCTATTCCCTCCTTAATCAAACCGTTTAGCTTATCCAATCTTTCTTTGTCAAATTCAAATTCCATGATATTGTATGAACAATGTAACCAAAACTGCAAGCCCTACTACTGTAGAATAGCCGAAGACCGCTTTTCTGGTATATTTATCCTTTGAAATTAATCCAATAAATCCTTTTTCTATTATCGCTGCAAACACAGATACTCCCATCAGCATAGCCGTATAGCTTGCACTTAATTGATGTCCCATATAAAGGGTTCCCAGTGCAAAAGTCGCACCCACTATATTCGCAAGTGCGGAAAGGAACATGTCAACTATAAGAAGGTTAGGGGCGACCGTCGCAATGATTCTAGAAACCGATATGACAACGAAAAACACCGCAGCAAACTCAAGAGTTTTCACCAATGGGAAAGGATTATCTGGTCTTTCCGCATGCGTGTTGATGTGTTTCTTCCCTATGAGGAACAATATCAGAAATCCTATCATCGAGACTGAAACCACAGGTAACATATAATAAACTATGCTTGAAGATAGCGTTACTATATATATGACTAAAAGGGCCTGTATAAGAACCATAGGGATGTTGGCTGCAGAAACAATATTGTACACGACGGATTTCCCAAGTCTCCTAAATTTATTTCCTAAGCTTATAAGTGCAAAAGTTATCGTCGTCCCCGTTATAAGGCTACCTACTATAGTAGATAAGAGCAAGCCCGATTTAGACACCCTTAAGATGGCGTACTGTAAGAAAAATACTGTTCCCACAAGTGCCAATAGCAGCCAGAATTGGAAGGGGTTAAAGAAATTATACGGGCCCATATACGTATTAGGAAGTAGGGGCAATATTACAAAAGCTATTATCAGAAGGTTAATAGCGGCTATCATCTCACTTTTTTGTATCGAATTTATGAAGTATAGAAATTCCCGTTTGTAAAAGCTTATAGCAGTGATAAGTATTGTTATAACAATTGCATATTCATAATAGCCTAGGCCGACGAGCAGGCCAGCAAGAAACAATATCATAGAGCTTATGTAAGTTGTCGCACCAGGATTCTTTGTTTTAATGCTCTTTTCTAGGTATATCGCAGTCGAAAACGTAATCATAACGGCAAAACCGACAATCAATATCGGTATATACGTGAAAATCCCGTAGAAAACAGCGAACAGATCTCCAAGTAGGGCTATAAATATCGAAGTCCTAAAACCCATGAATATTTTAACGCCTTTCTGCATTCTATATTCATTTTCTAGTCCAAAAATGGCGCCTAACGCTATTGAAAGAATTATGTACTCAAAATTCACGTCAAGATTCATTATTATTCTAAAAGATGTAAATTAATAAAGGTTATTTATCACCGTTCATACAGTCTTATAAATTCGTCCGCAGCCTTTTCCCAACTAACCTTACTTAATTCTTCGTATGCGTGAGTGGATAGCTCTTCCTTTATCCCGCCATATTTCAGTATACCGATGATCATGTCTGCCATTTGGTGTATATCCCAAAAATCCACTTTTAGAGTGTTTTTTATGACTTCTGAAACTCCAGATTGCGAAGAGATGATTGTCGGTACTCTAGCAGACATCGCTTCCAGCGCCACTATTCCGAAAGGCTCAGAAACAGACGGCATAACGAATACCTTTGCGATGGAGTAAAGTCTCTCCACTTCTTTTTCCGGTGCTCTGCCGAGAAAGATTACCTTATCTGCAAGTTCAAGATTTATTGAGAGGTCTATGAGGTTTTTCATCTCTGAACCCTCACCGACTACGTATAAAACTGCGCCCTTGTCCTTTTCTGAAACCAGTTTGAACGCCTTTATCAGATTATCAATACCTTTTTGTACAGACAGTCTTCCAATATACAGTACAACTTTTCTTTCTATGTTTTTTTTCTTCACAGAAGCCCCATCCTCCCTGTTTATAGCATTATAAATAACGTTTATCTTTTTTTCATCAGTTCCGTAAATCTCCATTATCTCGGATTTTAGTCTGTTGCTAACTGTCACTACCCTATCTGCTCTATCTATCAGTCTTTTTTCTTCCTCCGATATCCTTTTCCACGGTTTTCCAGCGGTTCTGTCATATTCTGTGCTGTGTATTGTAGCTATCAGTTTCTTTCCGGTTCGGTTTTTTATCTCTATTGCGGCTCCTCCAGTGACCCAGTCATTCGCGTGTATTACATCAAAATCAGTTTTGGATGAAAGTTCAATAGCTTTATTCTTGTATTCCTCAACCTCGTTGAAGATATCTCTGTAAAGCACATCATTTTTATTATCTGCAGCCTCGCTTAAATTGTAAACACTGCTAGCTCTTGATTCAAACGTAAGGAACTCAACTCCTTCCATTTTCAAGTGATTTGTGAATGGCAATATTATACTTACCTGCACGCCCCTTTTTACAAGCGCCTTGATAATATTGTAAGAGTGAGTTCCTAGACCCCCTACCGAACGTGGAGGAAATTCCCAACCTAAGAATAAAACTTTCATGGTTTTTATCTTACATTGTATAATTATAAGTGTAATATGTTTTTTATTCCTTAAATACTAAGTATCTAATGGAAGATTTAAGTGGTTTCAATGGTCTGATACCGGAGAAAATATACGAGAAACTAGCCTTAAAGATAGAACACTTCACTCCTCCACAGTCTTCCGCCATCCAAAAAGGGTTGTTTGAAGGCAAGAATATGATAATATCCGCACCAACGGCATCGGGCAAGACGTTGATTGCCGAGATGGCGATAATGAATTCTTTATTGGCAGGTAAAAAGGCAATTTATCTCGCACCCTTGAGAGCACTGATATCCGAAAAGTATGAGGATTTTTCCAGGGAAAACCGTGACGTGAAATGTCTGCTTTCCATAGGAGACTATACTGATAAAGACTACAACATTGACAAATATGATGTAATATTTGCGTCCACAGAAAAATTTGACAGCATAATAAGGAATTCATTGAATAAAGTTGGGAATATAGGGTGCGTAATATATGATGAGATCCATCTTCTTTCTGACATCGGGAGAGGACCAACGCTCGAGTTTCTAGTAACAATCAACAGGAGGTTGTTTCCCAACGCGCAGATAATCGGATTAAGCGCCACCATAGGTAACGCGGATGAACTTGCAGAGTGGCTGTCAGCTGAATTGGTAGAAAGCGATTTTCGCCCGGTTAAACTCTCAAAGAAGAAATATTTTGACGGCGAACTGATAAACGGAAAAGCGGAGAAAATAACCAGTGGGTATGATGATCCTCTGTCAAATCTATCTTCATGGCTTTTCAAGGAGCGGAGACAGGCACTGGTTTTTTCACAGAATAAAAGGACAGTAGTTGCAAATGCAAAGACTATTGCGTCTATTATAGGCGGTAAACTCTTCAAAGAGGAAAAAGAAAAATTGCTTGCCGTTTCTAAGGACATACTGGGTGTTCTGGAAAGACCAACAACACAATGTGAAATCTTGGGAGATCTGGTGAAAAATGGCGTTGCATTCCATCACGCAGGATTGGTAAATAAACAGAGAAAGCTTGTAGAAGACAGTTTCAAGTCAGGATTAATCAAGTTTATAGTAGCTACACCCACTCTCGCAATGGGCGTCAACCTTCCTGCCAATACCGTAATTATAAACTCCATAAGAAGGTACGGGGGTTCTGGGATGGAATTACTTCCATCAATAGAAGTTGAACAGATGATGGGGAGGGCTGGCAGGCCAAAATACGACAAGGAGGGGAATTCTATAATAGTTGCAAGGAACGAATCAGAATTGGACTTGATAGACGAAAAGTATCTGAGCGGTTTTATAGAGCCGATAACTTCGAAGTTTAACAGCGAAATGGCGATAAGGAAGTACACTTTGAACTTATTCTGCCTCGGCATATATGACAAATCCGAAAAAATATCTGACTTTTTTGACGGGACCTTTATGCATTTCACAGGTATAGACGTTTACGATAAGATAAGCGATGCGGTTTCTTTCCTTCAGGAGAACGGCTTTATAGAGGAAAGATTCGGGAAAATAGAAGTCACAAGGATGGGAAAATTGATAAATTCATTGTATATAGACCCCTTAACAGGTTCGTTATTCATAAATTTCGTTGAAAAGGCAAAGAAAAAGGACGAAATCGAGGAACTTGACCTGCTGCACGTGATATTCTGTAGTGAAGAATTCAGAAATGTCAGGACTAACCAGAAGGAATTCCAGAAATACGAAGAGGAAAGCTACGAATTGAGTCTTTCTGCCGACGAGAACATGGTCGATTATGATAGATTCGTTTCAGCCATAAAGATGGCCCATGTCATGCAAGACTGGGTTTCGGAAAAAAACGAAAAATATATGGAAGAGGAATATGGTCTATTACCAGGAGAATTTTATAATGTCTTGGAGAACACAAAATGGCTTGTATATTCATTGAAGGAAGTTGCCAAAGTACTTAATTTCAAGAAAAAAGACATCTTGGAGATGGAAATACGTGTTAAGAACGGCGTCAAGAAAGAACTGATCCCCCTCATATCCGTCCCTGATATTGGAAGAGTAAGAGCCAGAAAACTTTACGGTTCTGGGATAGTCTCCTTAAAACTGCTTAAAGATCAGAGGGTGGAAAGACTCTCAGCTCTTTTAGGTAAGGCTGTGGCGGCAAAAGTCTACTCCTATCTGCATAAGACTGAAAACTTGTTAACAGAATAGAAAAGTATTTCTTTTAACGTTTTTATAAAAGAGTATGAAAATATTAGCAGCTTCTGATATACATGGGGACATTAAAGCAGCTGAGTCGCTTGCGAAAAGGGCGAAGAAAGAAAAGGCTGATCTAATAATACTAGCAGGTGATTTATCTGTGTTCGGTAACGGTCTAGAGGGCCTTTTGAAGCCATTCAAGGATGCGAACAAAAAAGTTGCAATCATACCTGGGAACCACGATAGCGAGGCTGACATATTCATGCTAAAGAAAAGATATCCTGATACTATTTATGATCTCCATGGGTATTCATTTAAGATGGGAGACATAGGCTTTTTCGGTTGCGGTCTGGCAAATATCGGGCCAAATGAACTTTCAGAGGAGGAAATAAAGGATAGAATACAAGCGTCTTATAATTACATAAAAAGTGCAAAGAAGAAGGTAATGGTCGTGCATGTTCCACCTTATAACACAAAATTAGATACTCTTGGGAAGAATATGAAGATTGGTAGCACCGCTGTGAGAGAAATGATAGAAAAAACAAAACCAGATACTTGTATCTGTGGGCATATACATGAGACTTTCAGTCTAGAAGATAAGCTGGGAAACACAAGGGTTATAAATGCCGGCCCGAAAGGGAAGATAATAGAGATATAGCGGATAAGATGTTTATTCTTACGTCTTAAAGATATAAAAATGATGTCTTCTTACCTCATTAATGACCAGGAATCTGGATAGTATAGTAGACGATAAAAATTCCAGCGGCTTTAGAAAGCTATTTAATGGAATTAAAAGTCTGTACGGCGAGTACGTGCCAGAGATAAGAGCTTATCTGGCTTCTATGGCAGGATTGTCCATAGGCGTAGCGAACTGGAGTAAGGATTTTGGATATGACCACTCTGTAGGTCTCCCCTTTCTATATACCAATCTGGCAATCAATGGACCTATGTGGTATAATCTAGCCATGCTTCAGGAAGGTCTTACGGTGGCCACAGTGGCCGGATTGTCTAAAAACAAGCTAAAGGCAGCAGCCTATGCGTTTGCGTACGAAGCCGGAAGCGTTTTAAATGCAATCCTGTATTATTCTGCGTTCTCCAATGAAACAGTCAACAATTACTACGGTAGAGCATGGAATACAGTTTTCTTTTTTTACCAAATCCCCATGTTTTTCATGCTGCTGAAACAGTATTTCGGTGCAAAGAAAAATAAGGATGGGGATTAACCCAAAGATTTCCGATTTTTCCAAAAACTATCAAAGTCACAGAAGTGCATTTCACCACCAGCTATACAAGGGGCGGTTTTCTTCAATCCTAACCTTTGTAGAACGTTAAGGCCTGCAGAGGTGTAGGCATTTGCACCTATTTCCGAAAAGTAAACACCTTTTTGTTCTAATTCTTCAATCCTGGTAAAGAATGCATTAAGTAGAGGGTGTAGAAAACCCTTATGTTGCATTTCATCAATTATCCCTATCATTATTATATAGAGAAAATACCTGCCAGGTTTGTTAATGTCGTCTAGGGTCTCGATGTTTATCAGCCCCTCAGGAAACGCACCGGTCTTGGCGATCTCAAAATATTTTTTCTTCATCGCTACGAATCTCAAGTATCCTATTATCTTATTTTCATTGTTTATCATCAAGACAAGACTATCAGGATATTTTTTTGTTATTTCTATCCAGTCTTCTGGGCTTCCTTCACTATCATAATTAAGATTTGGTATCAATTTGTAATCAAGCTGTACAAGTTTGGTTACTAATGAAGAAATCGTAAAGCCAATGCCGTGTATCTCTTTCAAAGGTATGCTTCTTACATTTTTCATGCTGCTATCCATTATGCAGGGTCCTCCGATTAAATCACTGCAATTGTATTAAATAGCGTTTCTGAATAAATATTAAGATATCTTGTATTTTTGATTAGTCTGATTTGTTAATTAGTCTGTAAAAAGTTTATATAATAGATATCATCATCAATTTTGATTAAAGAGGAGAGTTATTTTAATTGTATGGAAAAAATACCGTACTGGGAAATTTGTAATAGTCTAATCGGTAAGAAAGGAGCCCCTCTGCCAGTATATCTTGTAGAATATCAGATTACACCGGATAAAGTAACTAAGAATCCGCTGCTTAACGTTGGAAAGGATTACATCGGTTATTTTTACGTAAACGCTATGCAGGTAATAGGTAAGAAAAATGGCGTGGCGAACGGGCCGATACTTGCAAAACCTTATGGTGGTAGGGCAATCTCGCTGGCGGGGGAAGACAACATTACTCTTGGGAACAACGAATATACTCTAAACGTCAAAGGCGCCGGAACATTGGCATTCATGGAAGGTTTTAAGTATGAGGACAATGGATACAACAAAATGAGATTATACAACGATGATGAGGACATCGATGGTCACGACCACATTGTATGGACAAGAGAAACAGGAATGCCCGGGTTTTCTTATATTACCGATAGTGGGAAGTTCAAGTTGACATCATTGATAACCGATTTGGATTTCGATAGTGGTAGCAGGGGAGCACATAGACCAATAGGCGGACAAGACCCCTATATAGCCAGTGAGGCTCTGAAAAGCTCCATATCAATGAAAAAAGACAAAGTAAAGATAAATTTTTGCCCTGTGTTATCAACAGTCGAAATGGATCTGCAAGATTACACAAAAACGATGTGTAACGATGAAAAAGACAAATGCCAAACGATAAAAAAGCCCAGATATGCACAGGAGATACGGTTGGTGCCTTCCAATGTTAGGATAGATTCCCCAGATTATCCAGTTGGGATACTTTCCATTAATAAACATTCAGATGCCATAAGGCAGGATCTCGCAGATAAATCAGTAGATATCAACGAGTTCGTTAAAAATGTAGTGGATACTTCAAAGCAAATATATTTTTTACCATATTTTTCGAGAGAGGAAAGTTCGTTCAATAGGTATAACTCTTATACCTTCTCCCATTCTGATGTACCTTCGGATACTTCTCTTGATAGCAAAGGGAACGCCTTCTACACTGATTTAGAGAGTATAGACAGAACAGACATATCGAAGCTTGAACTTCTTCTCAAGACAGCAGGAGTAGTATACGACACCGCTGATGAAGGGATACCCGCATTCATCTATACGCTTCTTATAGCAAATCGTTTGTGTTACAGTGAAAAGGCAGGAAACGTTAGGGAGACGTTAAAGAGGGCAAAAGAAGACTATGGAAATAGTTTTGACGGGTTCCTTTCACCAGAAAGTTATATAAAAATAAATCCTGACGATAAAACAATCATTTCACACGTAGAAATCGACGGTGAAGGCATAACAGTAAAAACCAGGTTCAACGGGAAAAAGTTGCAATATCATTCTATGATAATAAACGACAGTTTCTGATAAAGATTCAATAAAAAGTGATTAAAGATTTATGGGCCCACTGGGATTTGAACCCAGATCAGATGGTTACTTCCATCTGAGGCATTCGAAGCCATCGATTCTATCCAAGTTAGACTATGGGCCCATAGAATTCCTATGCAGTAAACGTATTTAGCTTTAGCATCTATTCTCGAATCAAATACGTTTTTATGTTATATAACGGCAAATACGGACTTTAAGCTTTTTATACTAGTTAAAATCTAAGACTTTAATGGAAACCGATGAAAAATCGGATGTGAGATGGGAAGCATATTATCTATTGAAGCTAGTCATTGGTGACAAACTAGAAGGATTGTCGTCCATAAATGCAATAACAAATAAAATTTATTCCAATATATTTGAAGAGCGGAAGAAATATGGGAAAAAATATGGTTTACAGAGTTCCCTGGAAGGTATAGCATTCGAACTGCAAGATTATATCGAAAAATGTGATGAGGCATCATTTGATAGCGGGAAAAATTTCAGAAAATATTCAGTGCGGCCCTATCTATCTGAGGAGGTTTTTGATATGTTAGAGACCTTCATAGACTATTCTTTTGATGTATATGGTATAGACAACGTTTCTGTAAAGGTCTTACCATCTAGGAATGCGGAACAGAGGAAAGCGGTCAAAGTAAAGCAAGGTCTTGACAGTATACTCGATGCAATGTGTTCTACAGAATTCGTTTTTGATACGGAGGATTGCGTGTCATTCTCCGATAAAAACAAACTCATAAAGTTATAAAAAAATATAAATACTCTGTTATTATCTGATAGTTATGGTTTCAAAGGACGATTCGAGAGATAGTGTAAATAAATTGTTCTTGCATGATAAGCCATTTCTTCTTTTGAAAGTCATAAACGATAGCCGCTCTCCAGTATACGCCGCTAGTATCTCTAAAAAGATAGATTGCAGTTATGCCTACATAGTCAGGCTGATAAAGATAATGAATAAGATGGATATAACTTACTTTGAAGGAAATAATCATAAAAAGATTATAAACCTCACTCCAAAGGGCAAAAAGATATTCAAGCTATTATCAGAAATAAACTAATCAATTCCCTTTTTCTACGGCTTTAGCATACTCTTCTATTTTACTCAAAGTTCTGTCTATTATGTATGGTTTTACGAAGCTCGTCATTATCTCATCTAGTTTCATATTCTCCCTAACTCTGTAAAAACTGTTTCGCCGTTCGACGATGCCAACCGAAATAAGTTTTCTCAGGTCCCTGAGTATGTTGGCGTAGACTATTCTCACCTTCTTTTTATAAAGCTCTTTTATAATCTCATAACTATCCATCCCATTAGGTCTTTTTTTTCTTGCTTTAAGAAGAATATCAAGTATGTAAACTATAGCTATCCTGCTTTCTCCAGGTCTTACAAGACCGAGTGAAATGCATAGTCTCCTTATATTCGTGTTATAATCATTCGTTGGTCTTTCAAACTCATTCAACGAAATACCACTCAAAGGCCTGTCTTTGTACAGCCTCTCTGTTATTTTTTTGGTTCCTTTACTGTCCATGGATTATTTTTTATCTTCCGAGTCTTTAGAATACAGTTTATTCTGCATTTCAATTATCTCATCTTTTGTAGCGAAAAATGACAGGCTATTACTGATTTTATTTACAGTTCCATCAAGTTCTGTTATACGCTTGTTTAGTTCATTCATTTTTCCGCTGAAGTCTATAAATCTGTTCATACTTGAACTTACTTGATTAAACATAACCTCCATCTTCGATGTCTGAGCATTTATCCTATTCTCACTTTCTTCCATGTTCTTATAGACATTTTCTACATTTTCAAATAGTTTTGCCGCGTTTTTGACTACCGCTAGAGAATTCACTCTATTTGATAGTTCGGTAAGAGATTTTGAAAAATTGCTGCTTGTGTCAACCAGTTTCTCCACCTCTCCAGCTACGACCTCTGTTTTGTCTTGGGTTTTTCTTAGCTCTATAGCAAATTCCGTTGGATTATAAGTGGTTATAGAAGAAAGAGTTGATCTTGCGCTATTCATAAAATCGTTTATATGGTTCTGGGTATCAGTTACTCCTTTTTGTATATTTTCAAATTCATTACTTACAGTTTCTATCTTTAGATTTATACCATTTATTTCAACAGTAAGGGAATTTGCAGTGTTTATTATCTTATCAAATTTGCCCTCTGCATCGACTCTATATTTCTTTAGATCGTTTATATCATCAGAAAAAGAGCTAATAGCAGGTAAAGAAGAGGATATAGTCTCATTCAGTTTGTCTATTTTCTGCTGCATTTCATTATCCACACCAGATAGATTCGAAGCCATTTCCTTTACATTTTGTATTGTTACTTCATATTGGTGATTTAGTTCGCTAATGCCATCTCCTAGTCTTTTTAAGTTATCACTATAATCTTTGTCCTTAATGTTTATTGCCCTTGCAACGCCGTTGAAGTTCTCCACAGATTTATTTATGCTATTGGATGTTTCTTCAATGTTAGACTTTAGAACGTCTACTGCCTTATTCAACTGGTCTATCTTTGAGGCCGAGTCATTGTATGCATTATTCATCTTTCCTATCGAAGAATTAAATGCTTCTATCGCGTTGTTCAATGCGTTTGAAAGCGAATTTACATCAGAACTTATTCTTGATACGTTGGCTTTTAAATCTTCTACTTGCTCATTATTATTTATTTTCCTGTCAAGCATTATATTTTGCTGGTTCAGTGTGCTTATCTTACTATACAGATCAGATATAAGGGCGCTTATAGAATTACTAGATTTATCAACATCCTTTATGTAAGATTCGTAATTCATAGGCGAATTTTGACCGGGATTTACTTCCATAAGGTTTACTGCTCTTTTTTATATTTAAATCTTTAAATGACTTATGATTACTTTATGAACGTGAAATAGGCAGACCGCACAGTTTATAGGCGATATCTTTAATGAGCTTATACTTACTAACATCTATACTGCATGAGTATTTTGCAACTCAATTTTGAGTTTACAAGCTTCACAAGTCTCCATAACTGATGGAAAGCCACAATGTTTGCACTTATTTATTTTCTGTGCTGTAATAGTCTTCCTGCTTTCCTTTATTTTTAGCATAGTATCTATAACACTTCTCTTTGATCCAGAATACTCTGTTTCAAACCGTTTTACGTTTCTTGATATCATACCACGAAAGCCATAACCAGCGTAAGGACACGGAGTATGTATTGCGTCTATGCCATTTAGAATAGAAAACAGCATAGTTTCTTTCTCGCTCAGAAATATAAAAGGTTTTATCCTCGGGACAAAATCTTCGTCCCTTACAACGCCAGAATACGCGCCTAATCTAATCATTTTCTGTACGTCATTTTGCACGAGATTCATTATTACATTCTCAGCCTCATCATCCATATTATGCGCTGTTGCCACTTTGTCTGCTTTGGCTTCCTTAGCAGCGTAGTTTATCAAGTATCTTCGAAGGACCCCACATGTTGAACATGGTATGCCTTTTTTAATGGTTGCTATCGAATCCATAGTCTTCCCAGTTAATTCTTTGTAAGTGTATATCTGGTAGTCTACGCCGAACTGATTGCAGTATCTTTTCATTATTTCTATAGTTTTATCTCTATATCCAGTTATTCCTTCGTCTATAGTTATAGAGATTATATCATTGGAGCTTTTGAAATATTTAGACAGTATATACAGGAGGGAGAGTGAATCTTTTCCACCCGAGTTAGCCACTGCAATCTTTTCCCCATTTTTTATAAGTTCATATCTTTTGATGGTTTCCAGCGTTAGTTTCTCAAAATTATCCTTGAAATGGTCTGCACAGAAGGTACCGTTATTAGTTGATATTACAGCTACGTTGTCACACGTTTCGCATTCCATTATCCTCCAGAGAATACTTCTATTACGCTTATTTCCTCGTTTTTGTCTAAGATCTCATCCTTTGTATATATCTTGCCATCCTTCCCTATCAATATAACAGAATCATCGTTTAATTCTAGTTTTTCTATTAATTCTTCCGCTTTTCCCAAATTCAAATGGACCATTTTATCCCCGAAATTTACGTTTTTTACTTTTATTTCCATTTTACTCTATATTATGCATTTTTATGAGGTCCTCTCCAAAAAGTTTAAGCCCTTCAGGCACGTCCATGTTTATTTTTTCTCTCAAAGATATACCTTTTTCCTTTTTTATGGCCCATACTCTACTATCAAACTCCATGAGTTTCTCTCCCAAACTAAGCATCTCATCGTCCACACTTGAATTTTCAGGCATTTTTTGGTAATGCACTGGCTCATTTGAATATAATTCTTTCCATATGGTGTCGGATATAAACGGTGTGATAGGAGCAATCAAAAGTAATGTCCTCTTTAATACATAGTTAAGCGTATAGATTGCTGATTCTTTTTCCTCCGCTGAGAACCCCTCACCATATGCCCTTGCCTTGACCAATTCGACATAATGTGGTGCGAAAACGTTCCATACGAATTCTCTTACTTTATTAGCAGGGATAAACGGATTAAGTTTTGTATATCCCTCCTTACATTCTTTTATGAGTTTGTTAGTATAAGCTATTATCCACCTATCACTGTAATTCTTTATTTCTATTTCTTTGCCGTCAAAAGGAAACTGGCTTATCAGTCTAGCAACATTCCATAACTTAGTCAAGAATTTCGAGCTTCCCTGCAGTCTACTTTCTGAAAACATAAAATTGCTGCCAGGCATCGCTTCCGACGCGGCCCAGAACCTGAATGCATCAGCCCCATATTTTTCGATGACATCCGTTGGGTCTATACCATTTCCCTTTGATTTTGACATCTTCTCACCATGTTCATCCAGTCCCATTCCGTCTATCCATGCCGTTTTCCAAGGTAGTTTATCAGTAAGCAGATAATTTCTGAGTATGCTATAATTGAGCCAGGTTCTTATTATGTCTATACCTTGTGGTCTTAATGTCATAGGATAAGTCTTACTGAAAAATTTCTTGTCATATAAGTATTTTGTTACATAAAGCGAGGACACACTCGAATCCATCCAAGTATCGAAAGTTCTTTCATCTCCGGTAAATTCTTTTCCGCCACATTTTCTGCACACTGCAGTCTCCGGAGGTTTTTCTTTCCAAGGCCTGTAATATTTTCCTTCTTCCGGGACAAAAGGTTCACCACAGTTATTACAATACCAAAGTGGTATTTCAGTTCCGTAATATCTCCTTCTAGAAATTGGCCAGTCATTTGAGACTTTCAGCCAGTTTATGAGTATTTGACGATGTTGTTCTGGGATTATCTCCAACTTTTCTGCCAATTCAAGCAACTTGCTCCTTATGTCTATAACTTTTACGTAGTATTCATCTAAAGGTATTATCTCTATAGGAGTCTTGCTTCGGTCACAGATTGGTGTTCTGTGCTTTATTCTTTCTATCTTTTCTACACAACCGTCATCTTGAAGTAGTTTTATTATCTCTTCCCGTGCTCTGTTTATCTTTAGCCCGTTAAGGCGTTCGCCAGTATTCTCATTCATTTTACCATTGGTGTTTATGAGAATCGTCTCCTTCAAACCCAACTCCTTTATTATCATTATATCGTTGTAGTCTCCATAACTGCATATCATGACTGTGCCACTGCCGAATTCCGCTTTTGCATAGCTATGTTGGATTATTTTTACTTTTTTGCCATAGATGGGAGTTATTGCGGTTTGGCCTGCAAAGTCCTTAAACCTTTCATCCTCTGGGTTTACTAGAATAGCAGAGCAAGACGCCAAAAGTTCTGGCCTAGTGCTGGCAACTAATATTTTCTTGTCAGAACCTTCAATATTGAAATAGAAGTATACTAAGTTTGTATCCATTTCCTTGTATTCTATTTCTGCATCCGCTATTGTGGTTCCACAGTCTATACAGTAGTTACTTGGCCTAGTTCCTCTAATTATCATCCCTTTATTCCACATTTCTATAAAAGTGCTTTGGGTGAGTGCTCTATAATTTTCGGAATCTGTTCTGTACATACTCTTAAAATCTCCTGAGTATCCAAACGATCTGAGTATCTCTAGCATTTCATTTTCAAGTTCATCAAGGGACTCCTTACACATTTTAAGGAAGTCCTCCCTTGGCGTGTCCCTCATCCTTATATTATGTTTTTTTTCAGTGTATCTTTCCACAGGTATTCCATTCCTATCCATTCCGACGGGAAATAGGACTGCCTTTCCTAGCATTCTTTGGGATCTGCCAATCATATCTATCTTAGAGTATTGTGCAGCTGCCCCTAGGTGCCATGGTCTACCGGAAGTATAAGGGGGTGGTGTATCAATCGAAAAAATCTCTTTGTCGGAAGATACAGAGAAATCCCATGTAAGGTCGTTTATGCTCACTATAACTTCTTTCTCAAGGTCTCTACTCCAGTTCTTTGCATCACCTTTCAGCTTCTCGTGTTCGACCATCCTAAATTAATATCCTTACAGCTTTTATCTTTTTATTCGAGCGTTATCTCCTGTCCATCAAGAAGGATGTGCGAATTTTTGTTAAGTTCATATCCAAATTCCCTGGCAAGCTCTATGTTTGCGCTTAGTTTTTCTATACCACCATGCGAAGGTATAAGGTGTTTTGGCATAAGCATCTTTATTAGTAGTTTATGGTCGTTCTTAGAGGCGTGTCCTGAAACGTGTACATTATCAGCAACATTTACGTTTAGGCTTTCCAGCGCGCTTTTCAACATCCCTTTATTGGCTTCATTTATCGGTGTAGGTATCGTCCTAGAAGAGAATATGACTGCATCTTCGCCTGACAATCTATACTGGTACTGTCCAGTAATTAGTTTATCTAAGAAGGCACCTCTTTCACCCTGGTGTCCGGTGCATATTACGACGTACTTTCCTGGTCTATCATATACATGCTTTAGTAATCCGTTTATTTGTTCCCTTCTGAAAGCCACCTCTGGTAGGGCCCCCTTATTTATAACATTCGTATTTATGGCGGCTTTTATGTACATATCCATACTCCTTCCAAATATCATTGTATTTCTGTTAAGTTTCCTACTTATCTCAACAATGTTCTTTATTCTTGCAATATGCGAAGAGAATGTGGATATAAAGATTGTCTTGTTATCCAGTGTCTTTTTTACTATATCTTCAAGCATTGTCTTTACTATACTTTCAGAAAATGTATATCCATCAACTTCTGCGTTCGTAGAGTCTGATATTAGTAAGAAAATCCCCTCTTTTCTTAGTTGTTCAAGTTTTTCATAGTCTGGTTTCCTTCCGAGAGTGGGAGTATTGTCGAATTTCCAGTCATTTGCATATATTATGGCACCATATTTTGTGTGCAGTGCTATCATTGAGCTGTTAGGGATAGAATGTGTTACGTTTACCAGTTCAAGTTTTATGTTATCTGATATATTATACGGCGTTCCAGTGTTCAATGGTATTAGTCTAAGGGATTTTGCTCTGAAATTTTTCATAAGGTTTTCTATTACCTTTATGGAAAATGGTGTGGCTATAACAGGACACTTGTATTTTTGGCTTAGAAACGGCACTGCCCATACATGATCCAGGTGACCATGTGTTAGTACTATCGCCTTGACCTTTTTTCCTTCTTTCATGAAGAAATCTCTGTCATCAGGTATTACATTGTTATCTATTAGGGCAGTAAGATCATTTACTGTTATATCATTTTTGTCCTCTTCAAAATTCACAAGTTTCTCTATGTCTGCACCCATATCTGTGATTATTATTTCACCGTCGATATCGATGGCAGTCATACTTTTTCCTATTTTACTATATCCTCCAAATGCTTTTACTTTTATCATATTCCTTTTATTAACTCACCTACCTTTTCATGTTTTTTTCTGGAAAGAGTCCTCAGCAGTTTAACAACTCCGCTGCCATACTGCATTGCTTTTTTATTTCTTTCCGTTATTACCTTGCTCAGCCCTACGCTTCTTCCAGCAGAGCGTAGCAAGATTTTATCGTTATATTCTTTTTTTACTTTCGCTGACGCTAGATTAACCATCTTGTCATCCAAATACGGCAGTAAGATTGAAACTTTAAAATATGATGCTATTGAATTTATTCTCCAGGCATCAAATGCTGGCATATAAAAAAGTTTCTTATCCCTATATTCAGCCAATTCTTTTCCAGTCATTTTTTGATGTTTGTAAAATCCGAAGAAAAGTTCATCACTTCCAAGTCCACTCATGAGCCGTTTACATCCCATTTCAGCAGCTTTTTTAATGGCGATAAATTCCGTTACTCCCATTATAATATTGTAATCATCCAAGTGCATGACCCTTAAACACTTTATTGCTTCATATACATCAGTTTCCATTATATTTGCAATATGGAGTTTTTCATTCAAATCCTTAGCAAGGATTCTTGAAAAGTATAAATCCTGACTGTCTTCAGTCCCTGCAGATACAAGTTTTATCTCGCCGAGTTCTTTTTTTGCTATCGCTGCTAGGAGCGAAGAGTCTATACCGCCAGAGACGAGTGCACAATCTGGTTTTGTTCTTATTATATAATTGGAAAGTTCTTTTACCACACTACTGGTTTTTTTGTTTATAGAATCCAAAACTTTAAGGCTTATCTTATTTCCAGATACTTTCACATCTGAGTTTCCTGGAAATATGAATCTCCAGTTCAGAATCATCTCATTTTTTGATTGGGAGTTTACTTTGTCTGTTCTTATGTTTTTACTGCTTGTTTTCATATATTTTGATTTTTAGTTTGTCCCCTACTTTTATATTATATGTCCTGTCTGTAGGGAGCTCAAGAACATGATGCGCTCCTTCTGGGCCATTATATAGTCTCCATTTTCTAGCTATTGTTTGATGCAGCACTCTGAAGTTTTTGTCAAGCCATATAACTTTCAATTCGAACCTGACAAAGTTCATGTGTATATCTTTCACATCTGGCAAAAACGCTCCATTTTTCGGATCCGATACAAACATCAGTCCTAGTATCTTACTTGACAGTTTTCTGCAGTATTTTACTCCCTTTACGAGGATTTTACCATTCTTATAAAAATCACAATTCTCTTTCATATTCATCTCTTCTTTCTCTGGTAGGACATTCTTTTGAAACTTTACTCATAAATTTAAAATTCTAACTCCTTTGACACAAAGTCTTCCAGGCTTATCTTATCAATTTTCTCTCTCTCCTCTTTTCTGGACATATTCACGGCGAGCAGGAAAAGTATTAGCCCTATACTATTACCGCTTTTGTTGTTACCAGGTATTATTATGTCAAGAAATGATGTGCTATTGTCTGTATTCGCTATGCCGACTATTGGGATATTGATCTTTTTCGCATCATTTATCGCGCGCCTATTGGCCTTTGGGTCAGTTATAAGGAGCGCTTTCGGCTCGAAGAAATTTTTATAGCTTACATTCGTCATGGAACCTGCGAGATATCTTCCGAAATTCACGCTTACGTTCATTAGTTTTGAAAAGTTGTACACTGCATAATAAGCGCTGTCAAGCGTAGAAACCAAAAGTATATCCTTTCTCTTGTAGCCGCTTAGGAATTTTGCAGCCAATTTTATTCTTTCATCTATAAGTTTTATGTTGAGTATAGTAAATTTGTTTGGTATTTTCTTGAATACGAACCTCTCAAATGCCTTATTATTGGCGTTTGCACCAATCCTCGTTCCGTACGTTTTATACGCTTCCAATTTATCTATTTTTTTAAACACCATATCAGTTTAACTCAATTAGCCTATTTATTTTCTCTATCCTTTCTCCTCTATTAATTCCAACTTTTAAATACTTTGCGTTTAGGCCGGAAGCGAGGTCTGCTATTATTGGGATACTTGTCTCCTCAGATCTGTGAGATACCACTTTGTCTATTTTAAATTTCTCAGCAAGATCTGAATATTCCTTCACTTTATGCATCAATGCTATTTGGTTCGGTTTTATGAGTGTGGCATTTATATTGGAATGGACTTTTTTGAGTCTTTCAGGTGTCGTAGCGGTAAGGTCATCCCCAACAATTAGTGCACCTTTTACTCCTTTCAGTATTTCACCATAATCCTCAGGTAGAGTTTCATCTACTGGGTCCTCTATAAAGAACAAGTCGAATTCATCGGCTAACTTTTTCGTTAGGTCTATTTGTTCACCTCTATTAAGTTCTTTTTTGCCGTAAATCGGTCTTTTATACGTATATTTTTCGTTTTTATAAAATGTCGAAGCGGCGAAATCAAGGCCCAACCTTACATCCATACCAGTCTCTTGTATCACTGTTTCAATGGCATTTTTTACTATTTTTATAGACTCGTAATTATCTAGTCCGCTTATAAATCCCCCTTCTGGGTCTACACCTCCGAGAAAACTATCAGTTTTATCTTTAAGGAGTTCTCTTACCTTATTATAAACTTTCAAAGTGGTGTTTATACTTTCATTGTTTGTGTCCGCAATAGTAGTCACGAGCACTTCCTGTATGTCCATTCCCAATCCTGAGGCATGCATTCCCCCTCCTATCATTTTACAGACTGGCATAACACTGTTTTTCTTCCCAAAAAGCTGATATGGCTCAATTTTCATTTCATTACTTAGTCCATATATTAGTGCGTATGAAAGTGATAGAGAAGGGCCCCCTATAAACTCGGCAGGTATTTGTCTTTCTATAGAGAATATATCTTCCAGACTGCTAACCTTTCGAGCGATAAGAGTTTTTAAGTATTCATTGAAAGCAGATATCTCTGCTTCCACACCTTTGCTAAACTGGTTTACTTCATACCTACTGTTGCTTTCACCTTTTGGAGATGAACCGCGGAATTTTCCGCGTTCGGTTTCCAGTATGACTTCCACGGTCAGGTTCGAATTAGCATTCAGTATTTGTATGGCTTTTAAGCCCTCTATTTTCATTTTTATTATAAAAGCTCAATTTATTTAAACATTTTTTCCACCGTGGTTATTTTCGAAGAAAAATCCACGCGGTCGCCTCCCCCTTTACCGTTTATTACATTTATTACCTTTTTGACGGTTTTTTCCAGGTTTTTGCTGTTGTCTATCTGGAAAGTCCTTTTTCCACTAATTGTTGCCTCTATAGTCGTCCCATCTATCGCCTCGAACATTGCATTATCGTATATCTTTGATTTGTTATAACCTCTCTTTTCAAGTCTTTTTATGAGTATGACAGGGTCTGTTCGCAGTATTATTGTAAGCTTTATGCTTTTTGATGTTATAAAATGTGAGAGGTGCGAAACAACTATTGAATTGTCTTTTTTCAGCCGCTGGAAAGCAGTGTTTATTTCGTCGATGGTAACATCTTTTTCAGTTTTTCCATCCGTTAGTGCTTTCCCCAGATCTATTATGTTATAACCTCTGATTTTTGCAAGTCTTTCTGCAAGCGTGTGTTTACCAGTACCTGGCGTTCCGGATAAGGCTATTATCATATTATCTACAGCAAATGGGCCGTTTAATATTTATAGTAATCATAATGATCATAGTTTACTAAATCGTATTTAAACTAAACTCAGCACACACCAAAGTAAGACAGTATTCTCCTTTTTAAGGCTAAAGACTCCTGCAGCCCATAGTAAAACCTTTTAATTTTATATACGCTATCTTTATTTGTAAGATGGAAGATGAAAATACCATAAGACTGTTGAACAAGGCAGATAAACAAGTATTGCGTTCACTGGAAAAAGGAGATAAGTTCTCGGACGAATTAGAGTTATCAACCGGTTTGGAAAGATCTGCAGTTATAAATTCTGGAAGAAAAATGCTTTCCCTCGACTTAGTTAAAATGGATGGAATAACTGGAGAAGAAATCTTGCTTACGGAGTTAGGAAAGAAATATTTGTCAGAGGGCCTACCAGAATATAGGGTCTTTGAGTTTATAAAAAGAAACGGAAGCGTAGAATACCGTCAGATATTTTCAGATATTGGAATGGAGAAAGATGAGATAAGTGCAGCAATAGGGTACTTGAAGAAATATTCTATTATAATCGATAGAGGGGGGAAACTAACTACAGATAAGGACAAGGAAAAACAAATCTATGGAAGGAATTCTATGCTATCTCAGATAAAGGAGGGTAAAAGTATAGACGAAGGAAGTGCCGATGATTTATTTAAGAGAGGAATACTAGAGAGAATGTCCAAATTGAGAGAAAAATTCTCTATAACCTCTGCTGGAAACAGAGTAATCAATAACAAAGAATTTAATGTTGATCTCGTGGACGTGCTTTCGTCAGAGAATATAAAAGAGTGGGAAGGCCTGAAATTCAGGGAGTACAGCAGGAATCCAGAGATATTAAATTCCCTTTCTGGTAAATTGAACGTAAAAACGATGTTCTCTTCCTTTATAAAAGATGTGATGGTATCAATGGGCTTCAAGGAAATGCACAGCAATTACGTCGAATCAGTTTTCTGGAATTTTGATGTCATGATGTTTCGACAGGACCATCCAGATAGAGACATCCAGGACACAGTTCACCTGTTGGGTGGGGAAGGAAAAATACCCAATGATGTACTTTCAAAGGTGAAAAAAATATATGAGACAGGATTCAGGCTTTCGAAGTATAATGAATCGACAGGATACCAGAGGGAGTTTGACGAGTCAAAATGCAACTCACTCATAATGAGAGGTCACACTACCGCAACAACTTTTAGATATATCTATGATGTTATATCAAAGAATAAGGACCAACCTGTGAAGTTGTTCTCAGTTGACAAATCTTTCAGGAACGAGACAATGGACAGCACGCACCTTCTAGAACTTTACCAGATCGAAGGCGTCGTATATGGTGATAATCTGACTGTCGCGGATCTGATAGGTTACATAAAGCAATTTTACAGTAAAATAGGTATAGAAAAAATAAGACTTAAGCCGACTTATAATCCGTATACCGAACCTAGTCTTGAGATACAAGCTTTCAGCCCAAAACTTAAAAGATGGATAGAAGTAGGAAATTCAGGTGTTTTCCGTCCGGAGACATTGCTTCCGTTCGGTATAACTAAGAACGTAGTCGCATGGGGTTTCGGTATGGAAAGAATGCTAAATCTCAAGTTGGAAATGGCGGATATACGCGATCTATATGGGGCGTATACAGATATAGATCTCTTAAGGGATCTTGAATCTGCCAAAATATTCAGTGAGATATAATATGGTAATGCTAACTTATACAATTGATGAAATGAACAAGCTCCTCGGTAAAAAGCTTAGTGAAGAGAAATATGAGAATATCGCATTCAAATACGGTTTGGATCTAGAAGTCGGAGAAAGCGCACTGAATTTTGAACTTACATCTGATAGGACTGACATTGTGTCAAAATATTCTCTTGCGTGCATTTTTGCCTCAGAACTTGGAATAAAATTAAAAAGAGATATATCTATAAAGACAGAGAATCCCGGAATTTTCGTAGAGAAAACTGGAAGGCCTTTTGTTAATTTACTTCATGTCAGTCTCAATGGACAACTTGGTGACAACTTAGATGAAGTAATAAAGATACAAGAAAGACTTGATAAGAACGTTGGAAGAAATAGGAAAAAGGCAGCAATAGGCTTATTTGATTACGGCAAAATAAACTTCCCAATAAAATATCACGAGGAGATAGGTGACAATATAACTTTCGTGCCGTTAGGGTATTCTACCAAAAAGAATTATAAAGATATAATCGGCGAAATCAAACAAGGACACGAATACGGCGACCTTCTTCCAGAAAAACCAGTAGTATGGTCTGACAAAACTGGGAGCATAATAGCTTTACCTCCGATTATAAACTCAGATTATCATTCCATAAACAAAACCACTAATGAGCTTCTGGTGGATGTAACAGGGAACGATCCTGTGACGGTAAACACTGTGACAAAGATACTCGCATATAATCTCCAGTTCCTTGGTCATGTATCATTACTGAAAGTAAATTACAGTTCAAAATCTATCTCTACTAATATTTCCTTTGACACGCATGCTTTTAGTCTAAATGAAGATACAGTTGAGTCATTGCTAGGTTTAAGGGTCAACAAAGGGGAGATAAAAAATATCTTATCTAAGATGGACTATTTTGTTAGGGAAAATTCAAAAGACTTGGTGGTGAAACCACCGTTTTATCGCCAGGATGTCATGCATCAAGTGGACATAATAGATGACATAATGAGGTGTATAGGTATTGACAAAATCCCAAAAATACCTCCTAATTTTTATACAGAGGGAGGATTCTTGAAAAATCACTATACTTTAAATAATATTCGGGAGATTCTAGTGGGATTCGGATACCAGGAGATTGACGTAAATGTGCTTACAAACGAGAAATATCAGTTTGAGAATACTTTTTTAAAAGGAAAGCAGTACGTTAGCCTATTACATTTGAAAAGTGGAGATGTAACTATGACAAGCAAGAATGTATTTCCAGAACTTTTGAGGTTAGTATCAAACAATCTACACAAGAAATTTCCGCAGAATCTGTTTTCGTTGTCTGAAATCACGGAGAAAGGTGATTCTGATACGGTGTTCGAAAATCGGACAAAACTCTGTGTGTTATCATGCGGTAAAGATGTAAATGTTACGTATCTTCTTTCGATTATTAAAAAAGTATTGGGAGATTCGCTCCTTATTAAAGATATAAGTGCGGGTTATTCTGGGCAAGAATTTTCAATGACCTTTATACCTGGTAGGGGATATAATATATATTTCGGCGAGAAGACAATAGGAATCGCGGGAGAACTTCATCCTAGAGTTATTAATTCATTCGGTATAGAACTGCCGGTTACATTCGCAGAAATCTACATTGACGAGCTTTCAGCATGAATTGCGAAATTTGTGGTGCGTTTGAGGAAAATCTAGTAAACGTCCAAGTAGAGGGAGCTTTTATGAATCTTTGCAAGGCGTGTTCAAAATATGGGAAGGCGTCAGCTGGGTATGGAGTTGCCCAGGGAGATAATAAAAAAATGCAGTTATATGAAAGATCTTTAAAGGACAATTTTTCCGATATAATAAGAGAAGGATCCGAAAAGAAAGGGTTGTCTCCGGAAGAACTTGCAGATAGAATAAAATGCTCTCCAAATGACATTAAAAAGATAACTAGTGGCAAGCTTTTACCAGATGGAGAAACTATCAGAAAATTGGAGCGGTTTCTAGATATACAGTTATATGAAACTGAATCTGCCTCTAATAAGATGTTCACAGGCAAAGATGAAAAGCTTTCATTTGGAGACATAGTAGATATTAAAAGAAAAAAATAATTTTGCAGGGGTAGCGAAGCGGTCAAACGCGTAAGGCTTAGGACCTTATGGCTTAGGCCTTCGAGGGTTCGAATCCCTCCTCCTGCATCTATTTATATTTTGTAGGATCTCTGGTTATTATGACATTGAAAAAACTAATGGAAAAAACGCTTTATGGCTTATTAAACGAGGAAAAAAGCCACCCTAATTCGAAATTGTCATATTATCTAAGAATACATTTTCCAGAAAAGCTTGATGAAAACTCATTAAAGCAGATAATGGATGAATCTGCGGAAGCTAATTATATGCGAGTTTCTTATCTGCCGTCCGGATCAAAAATATTCTACGGATTAAAATCGGGATCCACTATGATGATATTATCAAAGAATAAGACTAGGATTGGTCGGGTTTTTACTAACGGTGTCTTTTTTAGTAGATGGTTGATGGTAAGTTACTCTTTTCCATCTGGTGAGGATATTTCTGAGATAACCTTTGAAGTAGACAAATATGAATCCTACAAAAAAGAAGTATCAGATTTCATTGCAAGCATATACAAGTGTGTATTCTCTGATAACGGGGAAAATGTGAACAGTTTCCTTGAACTCAGATATTAACAGAGCAATCCCGCAGATATGCAACGATTTTATCTCGTTTCATTAATGATAACCTTAAATACTAAAATTTACTTATTTTGTTAAGGATTAAAGTTAGGTGAGGTGTGAAATATGGTAAGTCTTCCGTTTGATAATTTCTTGAATATATTCAAGAAAAATGTAAATGTAGATTCTTCGAATCAAGGCAGTGATTATATCGAGCTTGAGGTAGATCAAGGCGATAAACCAATGCCGAAAATTTTCGTTAAATACTATAATATGAATAAATTCGAGGACGCTAGTCCGATTTTAAACGACATACGTTCAGGATACACCCTTTCATTTATAAAAGTCAAAGAAATAAGAGAAAAAGGAGGAGTTGAAGAGCTCAAGAGAACGATATCAAAATTGAAGAAGAGTGCTGACGCTGCCGAAGCGCAAATAATCGGGGTAGACGAGGATTATCTTTTGGTAGTTCCTGATTTTGTGAAAGTAGAAAAGGGAGAAATACTGGGTAACCAGGACGCTAAATTCTAGTTTAAGCGTAATAAGCGGCGTTTATAGCATTCTTATCCGAATCCTTGGTTATGCTGAGCATAGTAAGTGACTTTACCGCCTTGCCATCCTCCTTTCCACCGTCAACCTTTACTGCGTTAAAGGAAAAGGATATATCATCAAAGAATTCCGCTGCGCTTCTGTCGACACCTATAATTTCAGGCTTTGCTGTGTTCAGTATCTCTTTCGCCTCATTTAGTGTCTTTACTCTGTGAACCTGCACAGAATTATTTATTATCACTGCAATTATCAATCTTCCGTCATTTACCGCTATTCCTGCCTTTGCCATAAAATATCTTTATAAGAAAAAGCTTTTCGAAGAAAAAATTTATCGAATACAGCCTTCTAAAACTAAGTTTTAAATGCTTTATCTCTTTATATACCTTATCCGTGTCATAAACACTTGAAATTACAATAAACGCCGTGCCGTTCCTCTTTAAGTGACTTTTTAACCCTCTTATTATCCTCAATGTGATTTCACTGCCATCTTTTCCGCCGTTTAGAGCATAGTCCATCCAATCCCCATTTCTTTCCCCTGGTAGATAGGGTGGATTTGAATATATAACATCAAATTTTATCTTACCTAAGTTTGAAAATACGTCTGATTTCATGCACTTTAGGTTTTTTATACTGTTTATCTTAGCATTGTGTTTTACCGCCCTTATTGCAAATGGATTTATGTCGACTGCCATGACTTCCTTTGCAATTCCCGCAGCATTTATCGCTATTATACCGCTGCCCGTGCACATATCCAGCACTTCTCCTCTCGCATACTTCACGGCCCTAAGAAGGAGTGCACTGTCCTCTGCAGGAGGATACACGTTTTCGAATTCAGTTATATTGAGCATACGAAACACTTATTAATATGTAATTAATTTAAATGATAAATATGAAAGAATGGAGGATATATTTATTGCTTGCACTTCTAATAGTTCTACTGCTTGGTTTTATCGTCGCAGGTAAATCTTCTCCAGTTTATAACCTGCAGGTTCCGCAGTCGGTAAACTGTAATTCTGTTAACCTTGGATTCACAACCCTGACAGGTAAAACTTTCAGTGCGCCAGAAGGTACAAACACGTTTTCAACGATATTGGTCAACAATACCGGAAACGTGACCGAAAGTATAGATTTGAACGTAGTTCCAAACGGAAATGTACCCTTTACAATAGAGTCTGCAAAACTATTCCAACTCAATTCCAGCACGAGCGGACACACTGAATTTGGAGTTTACTCTCCAACGAAGACTGGAAATTATAGTGTGGTTGCAAATTTGTCTGCCAGTTATCTTAATTGCGTCAATTATAAACTTATACCCATGAATATCACAGTGGTCAATGCTACTGGCTGATGGAAAATCAAGTAATAACCGACACCAAAATTGGGGAAATAAAGCAGGATAATATAAGGGTCAGAATAGTCGGAAGGGTAGTTTCATTCGATGAAAAAACTGGCATTTTTGAGCTGGAAGACGACGAACAAAAAATCACATGTATGGCAAATATGAGCGAATCCCACACCAGCCCACAAGATCTTGTGCTTGTAACAGGTAGGGCGATAGCGGCAGATTCCTCATTCGAAGTCAGGGCGGACAGCGTTGAAAGTATAAATATAAAAGATTACAATAACTATAAGAAGTATTTAAAAATAAGAAACAATTTATTAAATAATAATGGAAGCTGAATTTAAGGATGCGGAGACATTCAAGAAAATGATGGATTCTATCGGAAGTCTAATGTCTGATGTTTCTATTGATTTTAATGAGGAAGGATTTGCGATAAAGGCGATGGATCCTGCCAATATTGCGATGGTCTTATTTGAGGCTAAAAAGTCAATATTCTCCAGTTTCAACGTTGACAAACCGGTAAAAATTTCCGTGTCACTAGACGATCTTGGAGGGATATTAAAGCTTGTAAAAAAAGATGACAAGCTTAAGATTTCCGATTCGAAGAATAAGCTTGTCCTTGATATAGCTGGGAAGAATAAACAGCACTTTGCAATCCCTCTTATAGATGAGAATTACACGGCACAAAAGATTCCACAGTTGAAGTTTACCTCAGAAGTGACGGTTTTAAGCTCATTGATAAGAGATTCAATAAAGGCGGCGGTCTTAGTGGACGATTCTGTTTATTTCATGGTTGATAGACCAAGATTCATAATAAGTTCGAAGAGTGAGGAAAAAGAGTTTTCACAGGAACTTTCTATAAATGATAACAGAGAAATCTTTGATATGAAGGCAGAATCAACCACGAGATCGAAGTATTCCATAGAATACCTCACAAAATTTCTTTATACTGCGGATCCTGATAAACCTATTAAGCTCTCATTTTCAAACAATTACCCGCTCAAATTGGATTATGAGATAAACTCAGATGCTTCTATGTCATTTATACTTGCAAATAGGCTTGAGTAATCAAAACGTGAACAGTTCGCTTTCGTAAATTTCTATATCTCTTAGCAGCGTTGGGAGGGAGTTGTAATCGACCGAAAATATCTTTCCATTACCCTCGTTGTGTAGGGCCAATGAATTTGTTCGGTGTTTAGTGACCAGCAATATTATATTTTTGATATCTTTTGTTTGTTTCTCATCGATAAAGTTTTCTGCCCGTTTTAGTTGCATTTTCGCGAAGTTGTATTCCTTTTCTGGAGGTATATATGCATGATTCTTACAATCTACAAAGAACCTTCTCTTGTCATTTTTTGCTATGAAATCTATTTGGAATCGTCTCGTAGTTTTAAATCTGACGTCTCTATAAACAGTGTAGTCAAATCCTTCGAAAACGTCCGCAGTATCATTTTCAAACTTTTTCCATTCATTTTTACCCTTTTCAAATTTTACATCAAAATACATAAAATATATAAAAGAGGTGTATTAATAAGTTGTATTAGCATCGGTAGTCCAGTGGTAAGACACTACCCTGCCACGGTGGAGACCCGGGTTCGAATCCCGGCCGATGCATTACTTGGTTTTTTTCGATATCTTCTTCAAATAGATCCAGCTTTCTAGGTTGTTTAGTGGTCGGAGTATGGATCCTCCACCCATTAGAGAGAGAATTAGCAATGTCAAGCAGACAGCGGACAATGCGTATGTGAATGGGTAGAACATACCAGAGTACCCTAAGAATGAAGATACAGTCGCAGTCATTATAAACCCTACTTCTTTTCTATAGAAATACGTTATTCCTACTCCTATCGCTATCATCGCGAAGAAAAGATATGCTATGTAAGGATCTGTATTCAGCAACGAAGTAATTATTATAAACATTATATTTGTCATAAAAGCTTGAGTTTTGCAGTAATCCGGTTTATTTCATCAGAGGCGTATGGTCCTATCCCTATAGCAGTCTCACTACCTGCCGGTACCTGTGTCTGCCCTGCATCTCTCACGATTTGATAAGGTATCTTGCTTTTTTTCAGTTTCAGTTTGATATCCTCAAATTCTTCAGGTCTGCTTATTTTCAGGACAATCTTTGTCTCACCTTCAGAAAGCCATTTTTCTGCGATATCTGGATATCTCTTTTCCACAGTCATGAAGCTCATTAGGCTAGCGTGGGATCCCTGTGCAACCATCTTGCCTGTTCCCATTCCCAAGTCTTTTCTTATTATTATTATCTGTTTTATTTCTTTTCTTGATTTTTCCATATATTAACGGCCTCTTATCAATATTATATGAGCCCATATTAAATATGTTTTAAATGATAATCCTCATAAATCTGTCGATAGAAACGTATAAATATGAATCTGGCAATTAACTTACAAATGGCAGAAGCTGTGGTTGAGGAGAAAAATTTCTGTTCTTCATGCGATAGAGATATAGCGATAATTACAGACTCAGTGCTTTTCAACTGTCCAAATTGCGGATCTAAGATTTCAAGATGCGGTAATTGCAGAGGTAGAGGAGTGACTTATACTTGCAGAGTATGCGGTTTTGTGGGGCCTTAGTATGGGAAAAGTCGTAATAAAAATAAAGGCGCTTCCAAAAGATACAGCTGTAGATATAGATAGACTTGTATCAGACATTAAGCAATTCCTTTCAAAATACGGTTCGGTATACAAATCAGATGTTCAGCCACTCGCCTTTGGGTTGACAGTGATAATGATAACTTTGGTAGCCGATGAAGATGAAGGAACCTCAAAACTTGAAGATGCATTTCCATCTTTTAAAGATGCAAGTCTTAACATCTCTGAAGTTAGCAGGGCGCCGGATTTTTAATCAGTTTACATTCTTTACTTCTTCAAGAAAAAGTTTTTTGAATTTTCCCATATCTTTATAAGCTATAGATCCACCAGAGGCTTTGTCATGTCCGCCGCCTTCTCCATTCATCTTGCTGAATATACTCTGGAGTATTACCTGAAGGTGTATATCGACGCCGTTTGCCCTCAAGTTGAGACGCATAGTCCTACCATTTATTTTTGTCATAAAAACCAAGATGTTGCCATAATACATTTTGTCGAAACTAAGTTCAGTTACAAGTGTCGACGAATACCGCTTCTTTTTAGGGTCTAGTTCAAAAAAGTATACCTTCCCTATCTTTTCCGCACCGTTTTTAAAGTCATTTTTTAGCTTTTCAAGTTCTTCTCTTACTTTTTTGTCAGCATATATGAACCTCTGGTTGGTTAACACGTCATTCAAGGACTCTGCATTTATTAGTATACCAAGGGCTTCATCTGCGCCATCTCTGTTATATACAGATGTCATGGATCCAACCATACCAGCGGCCTTTCCGAAATCGTTGTCGTACATATATTCATCTTCTCCCAGCTTTATCCCATATCTCTTTGCGGCTTTCGTCACGGCTTCGCCGTTTTCTTTTCCACCCGAATCCCCTACAAGCCCAATCGTTGACAGCCAATCAAGCTCTCCTATCTCCTTTTCAAAAATATTATACATTAATAATGAACAGGGAGTATAGGTATTATCACCCCATACTTTTGGATTTGCATAGGCAAAACCTTCTGCGTTTATTATCTGGTGGTGGTCTATAATGCAAAGATTTTTCTTTTTAAATAGGTCAAGCTGAGTTTCTCTTATTTGCATATCACATACTATAATATTTTTGCTATATTCCTGCATGTCAAGTTTTTCATAATCTTCATAGTTCGTCGGCCTGTAGTAATAAACTCCTTTTTTCATTGTTTTTAGGACGGCTGACAGTAGTGCAGCGCTTACTATTCCATCCGTGTCGAGGTGATAGAAGATAGTGAAATCATTGTTTTCCGAAACAAAGTTCCTGACGCTAGCTATGCTCATTTCTTGTTTGTTCGAATCCATTCAACATCTTATATGTCTATCCAATAAAAAGGCTCTCAATCATGGCCTAATTTCTTAATGATGCCATCAATGGCTTTGTAATATCTTGATCCACCGGAAGAATCTATTTCTGATTGCATAGACTGAGCAGGTATCATTTTATACTTCATGTAAGACGTACCAATTTCTGGGTCCACAGGTACATAAAGCGAGCTTATACCTTTTGTAAACGCTGGTTTATGCAATATATGCAGTTCAAATTGTGTATGTCTTTGCAGTGCCGGAAGGGTGATTGCAGCTCTCGTTCCCCATTCATCGTCGCGCCTATTAGCTGCGAATTTTATACCGGCCTCATGGCAGTCACCTGCTATTGCGATATCGACTAAATCATAACCCATACTACTGAGTTCTTTTAGAAGAGCGCTTCTTGCGTCAAAACCTCCCCTATATCCTGCACTGTGTACTAGATACAGTCCATAATTATCAAGGTAGGGAATTTCGTTCCTCATAAGCATAGGATCCACATTTACTACATTGGGAGTATTCCAGCTCTGGAATTTGGATGAAACCAAATAGCCTTCACTTCCGTTCCCAGTAGCTTTCTCAGCATGGTTTCCTCCGACAGAGTATACTCCAGAAACCAGTGGTGCAATCGGCTTTAAATAAGTATCAAGTCTTGATTCCTGTCTGAAAATATCAGAATCGGATCCTTTATATAAAAGGTCACCAATAATACGATAAAATTCTTCTTTTAGATTGTTCTTCGCATTTGATTGATATTGTGAATCAGCTTTTAAAATGTCTTCTAGCTTTTCTATCAACTTTTCAGGGGCATCATATCTGGTCAGTGACATCTTAGTACGCTGGAGCTTATCGTTGCCCCCATCAATCATATCTCCATTAGAAGTCAATTTTTTTTGCTGAAAAGGAGTTTCGCTGCGTTTTATAATTTTAGGTATAACTTCCATATGTTCATACATAGCGTCCGGACTTCCAACATGCCAGTCAGAAATACCAAATATCTCATACATAGATCCTTTGCTTATGTTTTTCTCAAGTTTGGCTATATCAGTGCCCTTTTTTAGGGCAGTATAATCTACGTGTTCTATTTCAGCACTTCCATCCTCATTTATAGAAAAGAACGACACGGAACTGTCCTCCTGTTTATTCATCCTTTTTGAAACGCTGGTCTTGTTAAAGCTGCTTCTAAGTCTAAGTTGTTTATCCATATCCAGAAGTGGTCCTTGATTCATTATCCATACCGGGTCTTTCCTGCCTTGTTTATCAATAGCCGTAAATTCCGTTGTCGATCCACGTCCTGTTATGTATATATCTCCAAGTCGTTGATCAGTATTTACATAGTCTATTATTAGGTTCAGGTTTCGATCGCTTGGCATCCCCTCATTGAAGCCCACAGTAAGTCCGTTGATAGCGTGGAAAACCTTAAGTTTGAATCCATTTATGGTTATATCCTCAGTCTTATCATTATTGTCATTACCAACATAGTTTTCGAATCTTTTGTATATTTTAACATTCGTGGATGCTGATCCAGGTTTGTCTTTGAATATCGTTTCTATGGTATGGTTGTAAATCTCTATTGCTTTATCCTTTATCCCTTGTTTATCTGCACTCTTCCATTTTGACGCCTTGAAAGCATAGCCATCTGGAATCACCGATAGAATCTTTTCAACCTCATCATCTGGTACATTGTTTTTCTTCCTTTTCTGGTTCTCATATTTCAGATTCGTTTTGTTTAGTTTCTCTAATACTTCTATTATCATCTTAACGTTCTTGTAATCAGTGTCGCCGTATACATAATAAATTGGTATATTTTTTTTCTTGGCTTGTAGGTAAATGTTTCGCATTTGTACCTTGGCAAGTCTCGCTGCTTCCACGATGTCATCTACAGAGTCACTTTCGTTTCTTCTCTTGTTAACTTCATCATATACCTCCTTTCCATATCTCTCAAGAAGCCGATCTTCCATCAGATCAAGCCTCTCACCGCGCCATCTGCTATATCTATCAGGCACATATGCAAGACCACCGTTTATTATTATAGCATCTATCTTTTTCTCATCGTTTTTTATCAGGTTTCCAACGTTGTTTAGGACTTCAGGATCGCTCACTTTCGTTGCCAATTCAAGTTCAGACATTAGAAGAATTCTTAATTTTTGTCCATTGACCATTTTTTGTTCAGACTGCAGAACACTCTCAAGTTTACTTACCATTATCCCCCCCTTAATTATGGTTATGAAACCTTAATCACATCTATTATTACCCATTTTTACTTTTAAAATAAAACAAAGTATTACTATAGTATTACTATATTTCACTGAAACCAGTGTATTTTCTAAGAACCTCTGGTATTATTATTGTCCCGTCAGCTTGCTGGTAAGTATCCATTATCGCGATTATCGTTCTCTGTATCGGCAGTCCAGTCCCATCTAGTGCATTGACATAATGTTTATTGCCTTCCTTATCGATATACTTTATATTCAGTCTTCTTGAGATCCAGTCTGTCGTGTTATCAAATGAACCCACCTCTCTGTATTTTTCTTGTGAATACAAGTAAGCTTCTATATCATACTGCTTTATGTCTCTTACCCCCATATCTCCTGTGGAGCAGTTGACTACTCTATAAGGTATACCAAGTTCCTGCCATATCTCCTCCATGTTTGCAAGAATCTCTTCGTGGAATTTTTTCGAGTCTTCTGGTTTGCATAGGACTATTTGCTCAGTCTGATTAAACTGATGTAATCGGAATATCCCTTTTGTATCTTTTCCATGGGCTCCTGCTTCTTTTCTAAATGCAGGACTTGCTCCTACAAGCTTTATAGGAAGCTCACTTTCATTAAGAAGGCTATTTGTATATTGTGCTATTAAGGGGTGTTCTGTTGTAGATATAAGAAATCTTTCCTCTTCTCCTTCTTCCTCTACTCCTGTTACTTTATAGAGTGCATCCTCGAACGTAGCCATATGGGCTATTCCGCCATAGATATCTCTTTTTATCATAAATGGTGGCATTACTGGAGTGAAACCCTTCGATGCAATTTTTTCTATAGAATAGATCTCAAGTGCTAGTTCAAGCTGCACGAGCTTTCCTTTTAGGTAGGAAAAACGGCTTCCAGCGACCTTTGCCGCGCTTTCCATATCTATTATTTTTTTCTCTTGCCCTAAGTCTATGTGGTTTTTAGTCTCAAAATTCCTTTTTTCTATACTTCCGTGTTTCCTTATCTCGACATTATCGTTGTCGTCCTTTCCTTCAGGTGCATCTTGGCTTACTATATTTGGTAGCCATAAGAATAGTTCGTTTGCTTCCTTCTCATATTTTTCTATATTGTCCTCTATGATCTTAATCTGTTCCATAATATCTCTTACTTTCCTTCTCTGCTCTTCCTTGCTATCCAGTTCGTCTTTATTCTTGGAAAAGTCCTTACTTATCACGTTTCTCTCATGTCTAAGTGCATCCGATTTTGACCGGTCTTTTTTGATCATCTCATTAAGTTCTATAAGTCTTTTTACAACGTTATCCACTGGTTGTTTAAGATACCTTTTTTTAATCGACAGCTCTAGGGCTTCCTTATTTTCATTCACATAGTCTAGATTGTATTTCATACATAATCTACCAAGCAAACGAATAAAAAGCTTTTTTATAGAGTGAGTTTTTAATATTTATAATATAAATTTAGAAAAGAGGGCCCGTGGTCTAGTGGTTATGACGTCTGCTTGACGTGCAGAAGGTCAAGGGTTCGAACCCCTTCGGGCCCAATTTATTGGTATTATATAAACATAGTGGGTTATCATAAATTCAGCACAATAACGTTCCGTTTAACTCTAGATTTTTGCGTCCGCTGAGATTTATATCCTTTTTTTAAGTTCTTCACAGCTTTTGATCATGTTTTTATAGTTATAGCCAAATTCCGCGGCGAATGATTCGAGTTGAAAAGGGGAAAGAAGCTCATACTGGTTTTCAGCAAGACTTGAATAGATGCAGTTTATGCTGTAATCATTGCATAGTTTGCCGTTAATTAATAGGTTCTTGTAAATACTGAAGATATTCTCTTTTTTAATGAGTGATGAAAAAGAGAAAACGACAAACATATTATTTTCCTTGAGTTTGCTGCACAATCCCTTATTTAATAAAAAGCCCTCGTTTTCCAGTCCGTATATGATGTCTGCCTTCCCTTTTCTTATGACAAAATCGTAATTCTTTCCGGAATAAGCCTTCAAGCCGGTTTCGCCACCAGAAAAAACATCGATGACTACCTCATTCTTCAACGAAATAGCCGTTTCAAATCCCAATTCTCCGAGATTTTTTTTCATCTCGTCCGAGTATTCTTTTATAACATCCATCTTCATAAATTATAGTTAATTCCGATGTAAATAAAACTTTATATATAAGGAAATAGAAAGCTATAAGAATATGGCAGAGAGATCTAATCCAGTAGCTGATAGAAGATTGTTCTACAATGTTTACGTATGCAGAAACTGCAATGCAAAAATACGTGTTTCTAGTCAGAAGGTTCTTAGAAACAATAAGGTGAGATGCAGGAACTGCGGATCCTCAGCATTGAGGCCAAAGCACAAAGAGTTAAGAAAGTTAAAGGTGTAAATATAAAATGTCTGTTGTAAGCATGTTGTTAGCCAACGGTGATAACCTATTATTAACGATAATAGTGCTCGTGTTTTTCGGGCTTTTCGTGGTCATTAAACGAAAAAGGTTTGACGTAGATGGCAAAGTGGTCTTTCTTTACAAAACTAAGATAGGTTTGAAGTTGATGAAGAGACTGGCGAAATTCAAAAGACTTATCAATATATACTCTACGGCGGGTGTTTTCGTTTGTATTCTAGGGATAGGCTTTGCTCTGTACTTGTTTCTGCCTTATTTATATCTCATGATTACTCATCCGACGACTACCTTCCCAGCCGTGGCTCCACTATTTCCGATTTCAATATCCTTACATGGTATACCTATCTTAGTGGGAGTACCAATATTATACATACTTCTATCGATAATCGTTTTGGCTACATTACATGAGGCCTCTCATGGTGTAGTGGCCCTATCAAAAAACATAAAGGTCAAATCCACTGGGTTCGGCTTTCTTTTTGGAGTTCTTCCGCTTGCATTTGTAGAGCCAGACGAGAAACAGATACTCAAGGCGAAGAGGATAGATCGCTTAAGAATATTCTCCGCAGGGGCATTTACAAATGTGGTTCTCGGTTTTCTGTTTTTAGGAGCATATATCGCTCTTTCACATTTTATAGTTTCATCTGGCATGGTATCTTATTCCCCATATTATCTGGATGTTTCTGCAGTTATCAACAACAGTCCTGCAAGCACCGTGGGATTGCCTGCCAACTCCACGGTTTCAGAAATAAATGGCCACGAATTTTACAGTCAGTCACAGGCGCTGTCGTATCTGAACGTTAAACCTGGAGAGTATGTCAATTTCACCCTTGTCAACGGTTCCATCTATTCAATGAAAACAACATATAATTCTTCTATAAATAACACGAATCACAGTTACATAGGTGTAAGTGGATTTTTAGCGCTAGCAAGGCCACCATCTTTTTTGATAGAACCAGTATCAATCACAGCTTATCCAAACAGTTCATTTTCGTCACAGTCCATTTACTGGGTAGATGGGCTTTTCCTATGGATGTGGATAATATCGTTTAGTCTTGCCATCGTCAATATACTACCACTTTCTTATTTAGTGGATGGGGGTAAAATCTTCTTTGACGCCATCGGGTACGTAGTAAAAAGTGAGAAAAAGGCCCTTATGATATTAAATACTGTGGCATTCCTGTTCATACTTCTACTAGTTCTTCTAAGTCCGATAGGCTCGGTAATATTTGCTTCATTGAAGTAGAGGAGTGGAAAGGGTTAAATTCAATGTTTACTTAAGATAAAAATGGCATCAAAGAAAACCCGGAAGATTATCAAAAAAAGTAAGATTAGCAAGAAGAGCGTAAAAAAAAGCGTTAAGCCAAAGAATAAACACCAAAAGATAGTAAAAGTAAAAAAACTACAGGTGGATTCGAAAAAGCTATTGCGCCTTGATGAAGCAAGAAAATACGTGATAGATGTATCCGGGGAAAAAGGTTTAGAAGTATTTCAATTTCTGATATCGCGTGGCGAAATGGAAGAGAATCTCCTTGCTAGGAAATTAAAATTTGAAAAGGCGAATGCCATAAGAAAATTCCTTTATAGGTTGTATAATAAGAACTTGGTTTCTTATAGAAAGGTAAGGAAAAATAACAAGGCATGGTATACTTATTTCTGGAGCGCAAATCCGGAAAAACTCGCCTTAATAATAAGTCAGATATACGAAGAGGAGATAAAACAGACAAAAAAGTCGATGGAACTGAATAAGGCTGAGGATTTCTATGTTTGTGATATATGTAATAGGAGATACGAAGTAAATGAGGCCCTGCAAAACGATTTTAGGTGCAAAAACGATGGCGGAATATTGAATCACGTCGAACCAGAAAAGATACTCGAAGATAAGCAGAGTAGAATAGACTTTTTGAACAAGAAACTTGAAAACGTAGCAAAGTTAATAAAAAAGTGACTACTTAACTGTCTGAAGTCCGCAATTATAATTTAGGTTTATTTCATTTGCATTCGAACACGTTATAGCGGATTGAGAGGACACGACAGCACATGAATACCCAAAACTTGCATTTTCATTTATGCAGGTGTTACTGGTAAAAGTGGAGTTCGTTATTATATGATGACAGTCAAGTTCGCAGATCCCTATAGCAACCTGTCTATGGTTCTCATATGGGTTAGTGTAGAAAAGTGCCGCACCTATAATTAGTGCAACAATCACTAGCAAAACAGCGTAATAACTCTTATCCATACGATAAATATACTGTCGATGTTTATATAAAAAGTGTTTAAAACTATGAGTTACATTAATCTTTATGCCTAAAAGAGTATCAGCACTGGTTATACGGGATAACAAGGTGTTAATGGTGAAACTTAAAGAGCAAGACAGGTATATGCCGAGAGCATCTTGGGTTTTTCCATTTCTTGAATTAGGTGAGGAGAACAGTCCAAGGAGAGAGATACTGTCTCTCATGCAGAAACTATCAGTTGAGGTCAGGTTAATCGGAAAGGTTTTCAACTACTATCCGAGCGAAAACCCTAAACTGCATTATTTTTTATACGTTATGGACTACGTAAACGGGGAACCAGAAGTCCTGTCATTTTTCCAGAGTTACAAATGGGTACAGATTTCGGATATAACCTCCTACTCTACGTCGTTCATGGACAACAATGTATCAAAATTTCTGGAAGAAAGGGCAAGGCAGTACAGTACAAATTAAACGTACATATTCTGTTCTTCTTTCTTAGGTGGCTGACTTATTCTCTTTAACATGCTGTTTATTTGATTTAGAGTTTTTTTGTATTCTGATACAAGCTCAGAGGTGTCTACCTTTGTATCTATGAAGCTTTCTAGCACGGATATCAGCGCTGCAGCAGCAAGTCCATCAGGTATGTTAGCATGCGTTTCCGCCATCAATACAATAAAGGGTATTTTCATCTTTCTGCAAGTATGTGCAATAAAAGAGTTAAATCCCATCATAGCACCTTCCGGTAGTTTCTTGCAATTTCTAACCTCCTTTTCAGCATATGTACTCGCGAAATAAACGTCGCTTTTATCCTTCGACTCGTCGATAGCCAACCCATCAAGCGCTATTATCTGATCTGCCTTTTTCTCTTTATACAGCTCAAGTACTTTATTCGACAATTCATTTACCGAGTTAATAGGCAAAGGTATCTGAGAAGTGATTATTGTGAAATTTTTTCCGTCAAGAACTCTTATTGGAGAAAGCATTTCTCCATCTTTTACGACTGAAAACTGCGAAAGCTCATCTATATCAATTCCTCCAACGTCCTTTACTACTCCCTTCTCTTCAAGAAATTTCGCGGCTAGAATTGATATATATCCTGCAGTCTGAAATGCGGTTATCAGTTTGTTTTTTCCTGCCATTATTATCTTAAGACATCCTTGTTTAAATAAATGTTGTAAATCTTTTTTAAAGACCTACTACTCCAAGTACGGGGATATACCCTAGGTATATCAAAACTGTAATCGCAACAGGAATGATGAAAAACACTGCCCAATATATTTTGTTCCACATCCATACTTTATATCCATCTAAACCTATGAAGGATATTGAGCCTATCGGAAGCATATTGAAAGCGGCTAGATAAAAACTTATGAAAGTTCCCAAACCTGTTACAGTGTATCCAAATGCCGTAAGCAGGCTTATCGAAGACGTTCCTACTAGGTTATATATTAGAAAGAATAGTCCTAGAAATACAAATCCAGCGACTATATCTATAAGCGGGCCAGCAAGAGATATCTTACCATACCTCTCTGTAAAGCCTTTAGGGTCTGTGTAAGGTTCCCTTGGATCCGGTTCAAATATAGTAGCACCAGGAAGCGCAAACACGAGTCCTACTAAGAGTGCCATGACTACTGCGAGCACTAGGAAAAATGGAAACATCCTAAATTGTGCTTCATATCCATAGCTTTGTGCTATAAACTTGTGCATAAGTTCGTGCAGTATAAATGCGGCACCAAGCACTATGAAGGCTGCAAAAAAATAAAGCAAAAATCCACGGTTTTCAATAGGATAAAGCACTATTGCAAATGCAAAGCTAAGGGCAACCCATGCTATAAGTATATCTTCAATCTCTTTCATGGAGAACCTAGCAGCGAAGTTTCTGAATCTTTTTTTGTTTCCGGTTTCAAATCCAAGGTTGGATTTAAATGGTATAAATTCCCATGGTTTTTTCTTCCTGTATATTCTGACAGATGGATTTCCTCTCTTGACTATCTTCACATCTTTTTGCATATTCCTAATTCCAGCATCTCATCATATATATCTTCTAGTTCAGCTATTTCCAGGTAAAAAACCTTCTCTTTCAGAAGTTCTTTTTTCTTGTAAGCTACCAATCTCTCCCGAAGTTGGTCCTTAGAAAGGTTTAATGCGCTTCTGCTATCAATAAGTGCAGAATACATGTTCTTTTTCTTGTGCTGGAACAACAGTCTGGTAAATTTCAAAAAGCCCTCATCTACTATTATTTTTTTGGGAGTAAGTCGGATTATGATTGATTCTACCGCTGGTTTTGGCCTAAAAGAATTCTTGCTTACCTTCGAGATAAATTCCACTTTGGAGGTGTATTGTGTGAAAACAGAAATCATGGAATAGTCTCTTATACCTGGAAATGCAAGCATTCGTTCTCCAAATTCAAGTTGGTACATCAAAACGGCAAGACTATCCGGTCTTTTATTTAGAAAATATACTATCTTTTCTGTTATAGGAGAAGAAATTGCGTAAGGTAGGTTAGATATTATTTTATTTGCTTCTTTTGGGAATTCTATTTTTAATGCGTCTGCATTTATGAATTCTATATTTTTTAAGTCTATTAATGTCCTAGAAGAATCAAAGAGATTTGTATCAAGTTCAATAGCATAAACTTTTTTAACAAGTGGAGCTATTCGCTTTGTAAGTCTTCCGTCTCCGCTGCCTATCTCTATCACTACATCGTCTTTTTCTAGTTCAGATGCATCGATTATTTTATTGAAGACATTTTCATCTTTTAGGAAAACTTTAGTATTGTTCATACTAATATTTTTATGACTTGCCCGTTTTTAACCGGTGCGTCATTTTTTATTTTCAGCCCTGTGTCGCAGTCTATTGCACCTTTATAGTTTTTCGCTATATCTGAGTGTACCATCGCAGCAACATCCTTTGGGTTTGATGTTCCTTTTACTAAGTAAGCATCAGGTAAAATTCTCCCGAATCCATCTGCAAGTTTCTTTTCATCCTCAACCGGAAAGACGGTTTTGTATCCCTTAATCCCAAAAACTAACCGGTTTATTGCCTCTTTCACACCAGTTCCACCATTCTTTTGTGTTATTTTTTCAATTATTGTTATTGCCCTTTCCTGATCTACGCTTAGGGGTTTTAGTCTCTCTATCTTAGAACCTGTTGATTTTATGAACCCTTTTTTCTCTGCTTCTTTTATAGTCAGTTCAGCCGCTGCCGAACACGGCATAAACTCATAATCAAATCTTTTTCTAAGTCTGTCTATCTTTTCGTTTATATCTTCTACCGAATCCATTTTATTGCATAGTATCAGCATCGGCTTCTCCTTCTTCATTATCAATGAAGCAAGTGCTATAGCAGTTTGTTCATTTATCTCCTTTACATTCAGTTCCTTCACCGCTGCCTTTACCGTTTCTAAACTAATGTTTACACCAGACAGGTTTCTAGATATTACTTCTGAGATCTCGTCTTTTCCGACATATCTTGATCTTTGTATTATAGACGCAAGCCATCTTTTGATTTCGTTATCGACCATTTCCACATCCTTTGCAGGATCGAAGTTCTTCGTCCGACCTCCGTCAGAATCCGTATTTCCGGAGATATCTATGACTTCTATGATTGCATCTGCCTCCATTATCTCACTTAAGAATTTATTTCCCAGTCCTTTTCCTTCACTGGCGCCTTCTATCAGCCCTGCAACATCTATTAGATTTATCGGCACAAGTCTTGTTCCGTCGACGCACGGTGCATTGTGCGGGTTACATTTTACGGAAAACCTTTTTTCAGGACATTCAATAGTAACATACCCTACTCCTTTATTAGGTTCTATCGTTGTGAATGGTCTGTCCTCAATCTGTACTTCCTCGAGCGTGAGTGCCTTGAAAAGCGTGCTTTTTCCGACATTGGTTCTTCCTATTATCCCTATTTTCATATTATGATAATAGCGCCGATTATTAAAGTAGGTATAAGAAATGATACAGTATATGCTAGAATTCGTTGCAAATCTGATTTTTCGGCTGAATAAAGAGTTGAAAGAACAATATTTATGACTATCAGTATGCCACCTGTTAAAAAATAGAATAAATTCAACGCTCCAAGCACAGTCGAAATTACTATTATTTCAGCTATTATAAGAGGGAAATTGAATATTTTTGTCACAAACAACTTTTTTGATAAAGTTTCTATTTCATCCTGCACAGTTATCCCTATCATATATCCAATTGGTATAGATATGGCTACAAGTACACTCAGTGCGATTTCCTGTGACAGTAAAATCATATTCAATTACTATGAGTAAACTATTATTTAAATATACAAATTCAGTCCATTATATATAAATTTAAATGGAACAACCTTTGCAGAATGAAGAGATAAATGTAGAGGAAGAACAAGGGTTAGTGGCTTCTAACAGCATTTATGGTTTTTTGAGGTCAGGATCAAAGTTTTTCGTTTCATTTCTTATAAGTGTACTTCTAGTAAGGTTTTTGGGGCCTACGAATTACGGTTATTATACAGTTGTAATCCTTTATTGGGGCTTTGCATCAACCCTGGCCGGAATAGGAGCAGGTGCGGTTGTTCAGTACGCAGTATCTAAATACCGGGCACAGAACTCGAACCATAAATTGATGTGGGTTGTTAAACATTACTTTTTCATCGTAACGGTGTCATCCCTTATAGCTTCTGTCGTTTTTTTCCTTCTTTCAGGAGTGATTGCGTCGATTTATCATTCTGCAGAAGTAGGCTATCTTATAAGGATATTGGCTTTTGGACTAGTGTTCTATTCAATTTCCGGTAATTTTACCGAACCTTCTTTTATAGGTTTTCAAAAAATGAATAACAGTTTCATTACAGGCGTTCTTTATGATTTCCTTAGAATAGTGCAACTTGCCGTTATATACTTCGGTTTTGGGTTAGTGGGTGCGATAAAATTTTACGACGTAATATATCTTGTGATTTCAACGGTCGGGATTTGTTTGCTGTATCGTTCTATACGGGGATTTCCAAAGTCAGTGAAACCTGGGAAAGATGAAATAGCACATTTTTACAGTTACAGGAATTTTTCGTATATTATTTCAGTTATCTCACTTTCTTATGGGTCCGTTATAGTGCTTTTTCTAGGTGTAGTATCACCAAACATCTCTTCAGTAAGTTTTTACAGAGTTGGTCTCATAATGGCTGGAATGCTAGCCCTACCGTCTTCAGCAGTCGGTTCGGCATTTTTTGCTTCTATAACCAAATTTTTTGAAAAGAAAGATTTTGAAGGTTTTTACCGCATACAACATAGCCTTGTAAAATACTCGTTTATTCTAACCTCTCCGCTTGTTGTAGCCTCTATAATATCTGCACCACGCCTTATATCTTACTTGTATAAATCCTCTTTTTTGGGAGTGGAGACTCCATTTATAATTTTGCTGGTTCCAGTTCTAATCTCAAGCATTTTTGGTCCGATGACTCAGATACTGAGTGCGACAGGAAAACAAAAATATACAATGTATTCTGTTGTGACCGGGGCGATAGTGGGGATAGTTTTGATGGTCACGCTAGTTCCAAGGTTTTACGCAGTAGGTGCTGCGATAGCCTATTTCTCTGTGACAATTGCGACTCTCGCAATCAATCTTGTATTTGTATCAAAATACATAAAGATAAGGTTACCATATAAGGAGATTATGAGGAGCATTCTGGCACTTATAGCAATGTCAATTTTACTTTACGTCATGTTGATCTTTATAAAACGACTAGCATATCTCCCCCTTATACTTATAGCTTCTCTCGTTTTCTATGCGGTTATGCTTTATTTGACTAAGACAATAAATAGCAGCGAGATACGTTTTATAATAAAACTTGTGAAAGCTGATAAATTTGTCAGAATGTTTTATAAAAAGTATTAATTGAATACCTCTATATAATTTTATGAAGTTAAACGTAAATGCCGTAGACTTGGAATTTAATGAAGACGAAAGAAAGCTTTTCGCCGATGGAAAGGAGGTCCCGTTCTCCGTAAGGAGCGTCGGTGAAATGAAAGATGTTATATTCAATAAAGAATTTATAACTTCTAAGAACAAAAATGATATAATCTATAGAATGTACCGCGGTGCTGGAGTAGACAAGAATTCAACGGTATTCTCCGCCCATAATATAAGATATGATATTACTGTGATAGAAAATTATGATTTGGGAGGAGAATTCACTAAAACGCTGGGCCATTATCATCCTATGGTAAGGAACGGGCTTGCATACCCCGAACTTTATGAAATTATAAGTGGTGAGGCCGTTTATCTGCTGCAAAAGAAGAATGAAGATGGGAGCTTTGACCTACAACTGGTTCACGCGAAGAAAGGTGACAAGGTAATAATGCCACCGAATTACGGCCATTTTTCCATAAATATTGGAAGTGGCTTGCTTATAGAAGCAAACCTTGTAAATTCGACATTCGAGTCGGATTACAAATCGATACAGAAAATGGGCGGCGGAGCAATATTTTTACTTAGAAATGGTAACGCTGTACTGAACAGAGGTTACCGTGAAACTACATTAAAACACGGTGATGCGGAAAAGATACCATTTCTGGATTATTCAAAGAGTATCTACGACGAATATATCTCACATCCAGAACATTTTATATTCTTAAATAAGCCGGAGTTCCTTCTTTCTAAGCATGATCAGTGGGATATAGAAACACAGAATTTTTAAATCAGAAAGGTTTAATACTCATGAACAGTTGTTTTATATATTTGAATTATGGCAGAAAATGATGCTTTGAACGATGTCCGTGATGCTGCCGCAAAAGAAGAACACAAATTAGAGGAACAGATTAAAAAAGAGGAAAGAGAAGTGCGGCGGGAAGAGAAAGAGCTAAAAAAAGAAGAAAAAAGCATAGAAGCGCTTAAGAATGAGGAAGAAAAGCTCGAAAGAATAAGCGAGGAAGTCTCCAAAAAAAAGATAAGTGAAATCGAAATAGAACTTAATTTTTCTGGTCTTAAAAAGTTTGGGGAAACTGCTTATGATGTACTCATCAAGAAAAGAGTTCTTTTTTACATTTTGCTTGTTTTGGCCGTGACGGTCGGGTTTGGTTCGTTTATTCCTGGTGGATGGGCTGTGCATACAGCAAGTGTCCCAGCTCTGTTGAATCCTCTTCATTCAAATTTTTCAGTTATAGGTAGCAATTATCTTGGGATGGGAGGATCCCTCTCTGGTTTGGATCCGTATATCTTTTATATCCAGATGGAAAATGTACTGAAAACTGGAAATGTGCCTGTCATCAATTATATGCAATACTTACCACTAGGTTTATCGTCAAGAACGGACGAATTAATGGTTTCATTTTTTGGTGCATATTCTGCAAGGCTTATTGACCCTATGGTAAAAGGTGCAGTACCAATGACTTCTTTTATGTTTTTACCTGCTTTTTTCGCAGTATTCTCGGCGCTGCTTCTATTCTTGATTTTACTTGAGTTGTTCGGAGATTACTGGATGGCGAGCATAAGCGCTTTTATACTGCCTGCGTTTCTTACGTTTTTAAGTCGTTCGACCGCCGGATTCTCACAGAAAACTTCAATGGGATTTATGTTCATTCTTCTGGCCATATTTTTCCTGTCAAAATCGTTAAAGTCAAAAAGAACAAGGAGCAAAATGATTTACGGGCTGGCAACAGGTATTGCAACTGGTTTAGCGTCTGCAGCAAGCGGATACAGCGAGTATCTAATTTTGGTTATACCTATAATATATATTGTCATTATCCTCCTCGGATACGCAAAGAAAGGAGATATGTTTGCCTATTTGTTATTTGCTATATGGGTTCCAATAAAGGTCAGTTTTGTGACATTCACTTTTTCGGATGTAATACACAGCGCGCTTTATTATCCTATGCTGTTTTCTTATGTTCTGGTTCTCTTCAAGCTTCTAGTATATGACAAATATCATACGAAACTAAAAATTCCACTTGTAAGCAATGGGTTTTCGGTAGTCATATACGGCGCTATAATTTCATTAGCAGTTCTGGCGCTCACTGGCCTAAACACGCTAAAGCATGCATTTCTCAAGCTCTCGTCTCAGTTCACACATCCTTTGGGTGTAGGAATAGTGAATCCAGTAACGCAGACAATAGCAGAATATGCCCCTTTAAATCTATCACAGAGAATTCAGGATTTTAACTTTTTAGTAGGTTCTCTAGGCATAAACTTCTTATTTTTCTGTGCGGGAGCAGGCATATTATTATTTATTGTGTTAAAAAGGTTTAAGCACTGGTACATACCTTACCTATTTGGTGTTCCATTTATATTGATGTTGAATGGGGGAACATTCAGTTATAATTCCAGCTCATACCTATTCCTTTCCGTGTTTTTAGCGCTCGAATTCATGCCTCTTGGTTATTTATTTTTACATAAAACTGAAATCGAGTCAAAAAGAATCTTCAGCTTGGTAATCTTTCTTACTATGATTTCGCTTATAATGACTATAGTGTTATGGACAATGAATTCTTCCACCAATAATTATAAGTACGGTGCGGTGGCGTTGGTGATAATATTTGTACTAGAATTCGCATTTGATAAACAGCAAGATACAAATATCATATCTTTACTTGCTATAATACCATTTTTCTTTTTCATTACAACGGTATTATTATCTAATGTAGAGAGTAGACTTCTTGAGCCAACAGAACTTGGAGCAGCCATAATAATACCATTTGCATTTGTTTATCTTTTCAGAGGCTCGATAGACATAGTTAAAAGATTTACTGGATCAACAAACACAAGAAACATCCTCTCAGCTGTAATAATCATAATAGCAATTGCCTTAATGGTAGCGGATTTGCATTCAAGCCTTGTTTTGTCTTATCACGTTGCACAATCGAGTGGAAGTGGCCTTTTGCTCTGGGGTCCTACGATGCAGTGGATTAATCAGAATACTCCCACTAATACTTCCATAATTTCGTGGTGGGATTACGGCTATTGGGAAGAAGCTATAGCAAATAGAACCGCGGTTGCAGATGGAAGTAATGCATATGGTTATCAGTCTATGATTGCGAAGTACTTCTTTGAAGCAACATCTCCTTACACTTATTCTACTTACCTTCATTTTATACACCAACCTACTTACGCCGTAATAAGCGGGAGCGAGATACAAAAGTTTTCAGCAATATCCACCATAGCTCTTAACCCAACCTCATTCACTCCGATGCAAGAAGTAAATGCAACAATTAATTCACAGAATATAGGAAACAAAAGCTACAAATACTTGATTTCATTCGGCGATACAAACGGTCAGATTGCTCCTCTTTATTCAAATGCGGCAGTAAAAGGTCTACCCGGAAACGCGAACAATGATCTTCTGGTCGAGGTGATGATACCTGTAAATGCTACAAATAATGGGGTGATAACCTCAACCGGCAGTCCTTATGGTGTATTATATAGCGAACTGACCGCCACATTCTCATCCCCAATGCCACTCGATTACAATTGTGTCTATAGTTTAGGTTGTAATTATGTTACCAATAGTGGTATCCCTGGAGCAGTCATGCTTCTCAACGCTACAAATTCGGTAAATCTTCACATTGGTGGAATACCACAGGCACCAGGGGGGTACAGCAATCTTCCGATAAATTTGTCACAGTTTGGAAACGCCCCTTCATTGCTTTACATGCCGAATGAAACTTTGAACACTCTGTTTGATAAACTTTATCTTTTGAATGAAAGTGTTCCAGGTTTCAAACTTCTATATTCCGATAATTTACCAGTTAATTCTCTTTTGAGTATTGAAAATCAAGTTTTGACTAACATAAATGTCTACAAAATAAATTATACTGAATTAAGCAAGTACGTGCTCACTGGAGAATGCTCAGTTTCACCCTCCGCAGCCAATTACTGTGATAACTTAAACTATCTGCCAGTGGTTTTCGCAAACAATAGCAAACTTATAAATGATACTCCTATTAATTAATCATGAAAGTGATAGTCTCCGGTTTAACAGCCTCAGGCAAATCAAGCGTTTCTAAAGATATAGCATCTAATCTAGGTATAGACTACTTCTCAGCAAGTTCCAAACTTAAAGAGATTCTTCCAAAAAAAGATTTCGAGGTTTGGGAGTCTAAAAAGGGGATAGACGCAGTAAAATTTAGGCTAAAATACCCTCAGTATGACAAAAAACTCGATTCGTTTATAAGCTCTCTATTTAAAAAGAGAAGTAACCTTGTAATGGACAGTTGGGTTGCGGCCTGGAAAATAAAGGATAAAAATATTATTAAGATCTACATAAAAGCAGATGAGAAAACAAGAGCATTACGTGTAGGAGTTAGAGATAGACTGAGCGTTAAGCAGGCGCTGGCGTTTATGCGGGAAAAAGACAGACTAACCCAACAAATCTACAAAAATATTTATGGGATAGAAATAGATATAGACTTTACTCCATTTGACTTGGTTATCGACTCATCAAATCTGGATTTAAAGGATACGATAAAATTATGTTTGGATTTTATACATAAACAGAAAAAGGTAAAGTTTTAATTCTTACCTCGCAATTTAATAAAATGAAACTGCCATTGGAAGGTTTAAAGCAGGAAGTTTTCTCTATAAGGTCAGAGGAAACCGACACAAAATACGGCAGATTTCCGAAAGAAAGAAGCATAGAAGAGAGAATGAATTACGGTTTTATTCTGTTGGACAAACCAGCAGGTATAAGATCAAAGACGGCTGCGCATATAGCAAAAAAGGTTATGGACAGTTTTGCGGTAAAAAAGATAGGATACTCAGGGACTTTAGAAGATTGAAGAAATCCCAACGTAACCGGTCTTCTACCACTCGCCATAAACAATGCTACCAAGGCGCTTTCGGTGCTTCTTTTCGGCGGAAAGGAATATGTGGCTCTCATGCACCTGCACAACGAAGTAGGGGAGCAATTACTTAGGGATACGTTCAATAAATTTATAGGTAAGATTATGCAGCTTCCTCCCGTTAGATCACATGTAAAACGTCAGTATCGACAGAGAGAAATATATTATTCCGAAATACTCGAAATAGAAGGAAAGGACGTGCTCTTTAAGGTTGGAGTGGAATCTGGTACATATATACGAAAGTTAATACATGATATTGGGCAAGATTTGGGGGTTGGTGCTCATATGACAGAACTGAGAAGGACTAAAGTTTCGACTCTTTCTGAAAAGGACAGCATGGTTACTTTGCAAGATTTGGATGATGCAGTTTATTTGTACAGGAATGATGGAGATAAAAGGCTACTAGAGAAATGCCTTGGTAACATAGAATCTGCCATAGATTTCCTCCCAAAAATATTTGTTTCGGATGGAGCCGTAGATCCTGTATGTCATGGATCACCTCTTGCAATTCCTGGCGTTGTAAAGCTTACAGAATTCCAAAAAGATGAAACCGCTGCAATAATGTCTTTAAAAGGGGAGCTAATAGCCTTAGGGAAAACTGTTCTGTCATCCGATGAGATTAAATCATTTAAAAAAGGTGTGGCTGTAAAGACTGATAGTGTTATAATGAACACAGGAACTTACCCAACATATAAAAAGATTAATTAGTATCAGAGAGGTAATATAGTAATTATAAAACTAGTTTTATCATGCGGGGTGGTGATCTAGCTTGGTATGATGCTAGCTTCGGGGGTTAGTTGACCTGGGTTCAAATCCCAGCCACCCCAATTTTGTCTCAGAACCAACACGACTTAACCTCTTAGAAATGTCGTCGCTATTATCGAGATAATTATTGTAGAAAGTATTGCTACTGAGTAGGCTAAGCTAGTTATTACTCCTGTGCTTAATGCCACAGTTGCTATTGCTATTCCAACTGCTCCCCTACCATTTAGTATCGCACTTACTTTTATTCTCCAGTTTTTCTTCTTTGTTTTCATTATAATTTTTGAAAAATAGAAGTTTATAATTAGGGAAAAAGAAATTACTAAAATAGAAATTATTACTATTGGAATTATAAAATTTTGAATGGAATGAAAACTAGAGACAGCAATTCCAGCTACGCCGAAAAACATCGGTATAAAAAATCCGTCATTCATTCTTCTTAATGTTTTCTTGATTTTTCCAAATAGATTTCTTCCTATAAGCCCCTCATGTATTATGAGTCCTGCGAAGAATACTCCTATTATATAGTTTATTCCTATGAATTCTGAGACAGCCCCCATAAGTAAACCAATTACAATTATCATAGCATATCCAAAGTGTTCGCTTTTGAGAATCTGTCCAGATCTCTTAAGATGCATTCTAAGACTGTGTTTTCCTTTATTAAGTATCTTGTCTACGTTCATGAATATCACCAAGAAAGTTACGAAGTATACAATCACTAGTATCGCATTTAGTGTGGTTTTGTAAGATATACCCAATAAAAGGAAAGCAAGTACATCAGTTATAATCACCGAAGCCACTATAGTTATACCCCTTGGATCTCTTTCAAGCCTATATCTCATAACAAGCACAGAAATTATTGATATAGACGGTACTGCTATTGACAGTGAAATTATAAAATCTGCTTGTAGTCCAAATCTGAGCAAAAACATAGAGGAAACTGATGCTAGTATAAGCGGCATGATAAAACTAGTCATCGTCATTTTTATTCCAGGTTTAAGGTATTTCACAACGGATTCAGTTTTCATTTCTATTCCCAGAAGGAATATTATAAAGAAAAGTGAAATAGATGAAATCGTCTGTAGTCCGTTGCTTTCCTGAATCATGTTAAGAAAGAAAGGTCCTGTTATGAGTCCTGCCATAAGGTAACCTACGACCGATGGAAATCTCAGTTGTTCAAATATCTCCCCCATTATTATGGATACCGAGAGAATTATGAGTATCTGTATTATTATATTTAATGCCATTTTTTTGCTTATATTAATTATATTATAAATACTTGCGGTTAATAAAGATGATACAGATACTGAGAAGTCTTTTTATTTGAAAGTTAACTCTAAACTATAATGCAGAGGTAGCGAAGCGGTCAAACGTGTAAGGCTAAGGACCTTATGGCTCAGGCCTTCGAGGGTTCAAATCCCTCCCTCTGCAGTTTTATTGCTATTCTATTAAAGCAATAGACCCTATACAGAACCGGCAAAGTAATGTTTGAATACAAAAGTATAAATACTAAGCAAATTTATAGAATAGAATTATGTCGATAACCGGTAATGGTCTTCACAAGCGTTCTAGGAAGCGCTTAAGACTTGATGTAAGTGAAAGAGGGAAGATTGATATAAAAAAGGCCCTTCAGTTGTTTGAGGTTGGAGACAAGGTTGTAGTTGATCCGGATTCAAGGGTGCAGAAAAATCTACCTCAGAGAAGTTTTTTTGGTTCGGTTGGAGTAGTGTTGCAAAAAAAGGGGAAGGCATATACTGTCGAAGTAAAACAACAGGGTAAAAGTCCTAAAAAAATAGACCTACTACCCGTTCACATGAAGAGGCTATAAACAAATGGAATATGAAGTTATAGACGAGAAGTTTTTGAATGAAACGGAAGTAAGGGATAATTATGCTGATTTTATAGATAATGGGATTGAGCATGGCAAAAAACTGCTAGAGCATATACAAAAGAATGTAAAAATAGATAATTTCGAGAAAACTTTTGAGGAGTTGTCCGCATTAAATCTTAATATAAGGGATGACTATTTGAGAATGATAATTGATGTTTCACCGTCTTCCACTGACCAAGTTAGGGCAATAATAGCACCTTTGAAATTGAACATAAAAGAAGAAGACTTAAAATCGATAGTTTCTGTGCTAAAAAAGCATTTATAACTCTGGAGCAATCCTTTATAATATGGGAAAAGATGAATACGCATATGTTTTAGAGTACCTTCCTTTTGGATTGTCGGATTCAAAGGATAGAAAGGCTGCAGCAGTAATACTAACTGATTCTCTAGGTCTCTTATTAGTAGCACTTAAAAAAGATGTAAAAGTTGAAGTTGGATTAAAGGTTTACATTGGCGAAAACAAGAGAGAAGAAGTTCACCACATAATCCAGAGAATAACTCCTGACAAGTTGAGTGGTAATGGGATGATTTCATTGAGTGAGAGGATATCAGTTATAGTTGGAGAGAACGAGGAAAAATATATCGATATAATAAACAAGCTAGGCTCAATAAACGTACGTCTTCATTCTCTTAGCCTTATCCCTGGTGTCGGAAAGAAAATGGTCCAAAAAATCTTGGAAGAGCGAAATAAGGGCCCATTTAAGTCATATTCTGATTTTGACAGCAGAGTAGGGTTTACCTCTGGAATATCTAAAAGCATAGAGGATAGGATAGAGGAAGAGCTTGCAGGAAGTGACAAGTATAGGATATTTACTTAAAGGGGTTGTAGTCTAACCAGGCAGAATCAGCGGCTCCAGCTTGACTGGAAAAATGACGTTAAGGATGATTAAGAAGAAACCGCTTGATCCAGGTTCAAATCCTGGCAACCCCAACCTAGGTTCCAATCTTTCACTGAGGTTTTAGTTTGTAACTCTGGGAGAACTAACCAATTATTTGAAATATAGTGGTTACCTAAAATCATAATAGAGTATAGCTGGCAAAATAAGAATTAATCTTTAGGATTTATCAGATTAAAATGATAGGAGTTTCAGATTTGCCTCTATATTATGCCATGGAATTAATAATTAAAGCGATGTTATCTGCGTTTACAAATCACTGCGGTATGAGATGTGCAGAAGAAGTCAGGTAATTAATTTATATTCACGTAGTTTGCTGTCCCACTAAGCAAAGAGTAATTCTTATCATATATCTCGCTGGAGTTTTCGTATGCTTTTATTATATAACTCCCAGATTCCAGCGTGAATTCTCCCTTACCATTAGGGAGACTTTCATTCATGTAGGAATGTTTATACATAGAGATATACAAATTTTTCACCGTACTGTTTATGTATAACAGCCCTATATTAGATGAGTTTATTGACCAAAGATAACCTAGATACGCGTTCTTCCCGCTAGTAATGTTTGCGAAAGGCAGACCTCCCTTGCTGAACTCCGCATTTACTACAGCGTATTTTATACCTTCCTCAGTGTTGCATCCAAAGTCATATGCGTCCTGTATATTTTGAAAATTTTCTCCATTCCAGTACTCTAGTGAAAGGGTCATGCTGCCACTAACTAAAGTGGTATTTGAGCCCGTTCCTGGGCCCCCGATTATTATACCGGCGTCGTAGAAATTGAAGCTGGGAGTATAATTAAATCCACTTATAAGTATAGATACATTGCTCACTTTTTTTGTAGTGTTGAACTCTACAATATCATATTTTATCCATCCGTACCCGTCATTGTAAGAAAATATAATCTCTGGTTTTCCAGTAATGCTTACTGTCGAATTAGTTCTTAGATAAATTTCCTGGCCGTTATTTAGTGTTATATTATCTCCTGTTTGATTTGCAGCTTCATAAAAATAATAGGAAGAGTTTTTAATAGAAGGAGCTACGGTTCCCATTCCCCTTATGTTACTGGAATGAATGTTTGCATCAATCCCAGAGTTGTTCCATATATTGTCTATAATATTTATTGTCTTTGTTTTACTGTTTATTAAGATTACATTCTGTAAGTAGTATGCCTGTGATTTGTTACCATACTTAAAAAATAAATTAGAATTTAACTGTATCGAAGCATTATAATTACCAGTCATATTTGTAAGAATGTTATTATCAGTTATACTCGCTTGGACAGAATCCGTGGAAATGTTATAGACATTTCCATAGCTGCTAACGCCATAGTCTACTACACCCATCGGCGCAGGTTCAGCGTATTTGCAAGAGTAAAGATTAACGCCATTGCTTATGCCTATATTAGTCAGTTGATATGTCTCATATGGATAAAGCATTGCCACGGCTATTACTGTGACAGCAAAAACCCATCCAAAAAGCATTATGAACTCATATTTAGTGTCGTCCATGATATACAATTTATTTGTACATTTAACTTCTTTTTGTTTTTATGGTTGATTTTTGGGTGGAGTCTACAGGTCACGTGTTAAACCTTAAAATTGTAAATTAGTTACTTATAAATACTTAAAACAATCTATAAATTTTACAAGTTATCAATAAAAGCTATAAATAATATAAATTAACTTAATTAATATGATGAAATACAGAGTTTTATCTAAAAACGGGAGTGAAAAAAGAGGGTTTACTTACTTAGCAGTTAATTACGTTCTGCCCTCAATGGTAAAAGTGTCTTCCTGTATAAGATTGGGTTTTAATTCTACTATATACATAGATAACGAAGTAGCGTATTACCGAAGGAGATACCTGGGAAAAGTTTTGGACTATAAGAGTGCTGCAGATATGATGGTAAGTACAGACTACAGTATAAAATACACCGGAGGATACTCTATAAATGGAAACAGGGTTTTTATCGATAAAAATTTTCCAAGGCTCATAGTCGTAAACAACAAAGTAGTGGACACAGTAGAGAGCATAGCTAAACATCACGAGGTTGTTGAAAAGTGGATGATAAATTTTGGGCATACTTATGCATACTCACACCGGATTGCAACATCAGTTGAGAAAGAATTTATAAGAAGTAAAAGAGTAAAATGGGATGATTACAATTACATAGTCGGCAGGTACCTTCATAATAACTACAGAAGAAAACTTGAGAATACTCCTCTAGATTTGGATTTACTGCCATATATAGAATCAAAGGATACAAGGGCACTGCGGGAAATAAAGGAAAGCATGAATACAGAGATACTTAACATAATGGATTACAAATATTAAGAATTTTTATAATAAGCGTTCCTATTTAAGCAATGGAAAAATGTGTTTTCTGTGATATAGCGGGTAAACAGGTTGCTGCCAGCATAGTCTACGAAGATGACGAATTGATTGCGTTTTTGGATAAATCACCAATATTCAAAGGGCATACGCTTTTGATCCCGAAAAAACACATTGAAACAATATTTGATTTGGGTGACAGCTATCTGATTAGTCTCGGTCTAAAAGCGAAACTACTTGCAAACGGGATTAAGGAAGGTCTGAATGTCGATGGAGTATTATTGATAAACAACAATGTAATAAGTCAGAGCGTTCCGCACTATCATGTGCATATCATACCACGGAAGAGAGGCGAACCGTTGAAAGGATTTATGTGGCCAAGGACCAATTACAAGGACAGTGTCGAAGAGGAGGAGTTCAGACGCAAGATTTATGATGCAGTTATGCGTTTAATGGTAAACGTTTAAATATTATAGTATACAGTAGGTTAGTATGAAGTCAAGAACAATCCTGCTTTCGTCTTTACTCTTCGTTTTACTTCTGTTCTTTGCATTAAGCATGGTACACGCTTCAGTTATAGGCGCATCGAAGGTTACCTTAACACAGTATTCGATTAACATAACTCAAGGTTCATCATCAAATATAGGTTTTACAATATCACTGGTCAGTGGCTCGCCATGGGGTACCTCAATTGCTGAAAGCCCCTCCAGCAGTTATGTAACGTTCTTACCAAGCATATCAATTAATGACCCTACATATAGTGCCACTTTGGCTGTTAACGTGGCTAAGAATGCTCCAGTGGGAAAATACATTTTTAATATATCTGCCACTGGTGATGATCCATCAATTTCTCCAGTCCAATTAACAGTTAACGTTTTAAATGCAACTACTACCTCTACTCCTCCTTCAGTAACTCCTCCATCTACTTCGGCTCCAAAACCTACAAACTATTTTGTATATGTTGGCGGGGCATTCATAGTCTTAGTTGCATTGTTTCTGTCGCTAGCATTTTTAATGAAGAAAAAATTCGTTAAGGCAGCGAAGTATATAATGTTTGTTTCGATAATTTTGAGCCTTGTAGCAGCAGCATACTTGCTTACCTACGATACTTTACTCAGAGTATCTGGTATGTTGCATTATGATATCTTAATAGTGTTTTTCATACTAACGGCAATACTGACATACTTTGTATATAAGAATAAAAAAATGCAGAAGATTGCAGCGCTGGTTTTAGGCTCTTTATCAGCATTGTTTGTTCTTGCCATGTTCCTCGACGCATTACTTGGATTACCACTGACAGCAGTCTCCGGTTCGTTGTCTTACGGTTTTAATTATCTATTCGGTTTCGGTGCTGCTGGAACAGGTTCTCTGTATGGAACTTCTTTTGCCTTCAGTTTGTTATTGCTCTCTGTTACCATCACTGCGATTCTAGGAATTTTTACATTTATAATCCAGAGAAAATAATTACCTCTTAAAAGTGTAGCTGTAACTTTTTTTATCCTTATAAAAGATACATTTTTAATTAGTAGTACTTATTAATATTTATTGACGCATTAAAGACGTAGATACAAATTAGAAGGTATCACAAAAAATATATTTGCTGTATTAAACAGTTTTAATAATTATCAAAGAATTTGATATCTAACTGTTTTTACGGTTTTAAAGTGCAAAAAGTATTTAAATTAAGCTGTGCAATTAAAGTAATTGTCTGTATATCCCGGATACGCAGGAGTGCTGTGTTCAGTGCTGTGATTGCATCTTTTCATATACAGAAAATGTTTGATGCTTTAAAAAGCAGATGAAAAACCATGAGTGCGTGAATTCATATTTATGCATGATGATGTTAATGCACCAATTCCAGTTGATCCTGCTGGAGGTCACTGCTATTGGGATTCGAATGAGACATGCAAGTTCATCTGTTGGGTAACGACAGATTGCGTACGGCTGAGGCAACACATAGATAACGTAACGTTAGGAAGAGGATATCCTCGGGAAACTGAGGTTAATACTCCATAGCAATAATCTCTGAAACGATTTTATTGTGAAAGCTTATTTCTGATACCGGAATAATGCGCCTAACGATCGGTCTA
>JAJZNK010000015.1 GCA_021811735.1 Nanobdellota archaeon
AGCAATCTATGTCTCAAATACCGTAGGATACCCTGTAAACGTAACGGACATAAACGTAAGCGGAAACAACGGCGTCAATACAGTACAGAATGTAAATTCACTGCTTAGGGCAGGACAATCAGGAGTCTTTTACGTGAACGGAGCATGCAATGGTTCTACATCCTCTTATTCAGGGTCGGTAGCTATAAAATACACGGAGCCAAGTCAGATACTTCCTGGGCCCTTTTTTTCCAATGGAAAGATTTCAAGCGTGATATCTTCTCATAATTCGAATTATGTAGCTAAATTCAATGGGTCTGGGAATTACATAAGCATTCCATCTGGGGTGTACTTCAGTGGTAATGCCTTTACAATCACAGGGTGGGTTTACCTAAAGAATTATAATAAATGGGAAAGATTATTGGATTTTGGGAATGGGCATCCGTCGAACAATGTTTTGTTCGCGCTCAGTCAAGGCATATCTGGTCAACCATTACTTCAGTATTTTAATGGAAGTATCGGAACGCCTGAATCTGGTAGTACACAGTTACCGTTAAATTCTTGGATATTCATAGTGGGTGTATATAATGGCAGTGGTCTTTTAATATATGAAAATACTGTTTTTGCAGGTTACAATCCTACAAATGGTTTAACGCTACCAAGAATTGTAAGAACTTCAAATTATATAGGCAGGAGCAATTGGTATAGCCTCGGAGATCAAGATTTTAATGGCTCTATGGCAAATATACAGATCTACTCAACATTACTATCAAAATTCGAAATACAAACCATGTATCAAGAAGGAATGGGAAATGTGCCAGTATCAAATACAGGGCTTGTTAGTTGGTGGCCCTTGGATGGGAATGCCAATGACTACAGTGGAAATAACAATAATGGTATAGCAACTGGTATTCAATGGGCGTCTCCTTAATATTTCAAACTGTAAACGTCATATCTCATTTTCTTTAATTTGCTTATAATTTAACAGTTTTTAATTCTTTCACACTTTCTTCAATTACTTTTTCTAGGTTCATATCCTCTTCCAATTTTTCAACGAGTGACCGCTTCGATTTAGTCGCGGGGTTTTTTGAAACTATCGAACAGCAGTCCTTATAATCCATTATGGATAAATTATAAAAACCATATTTTATTGATTTCTCAATTATTTCTCCCTTGTTATACCCTATAAATGGTCTGAACACCGGAATTTCTATTCCAAAACTTATGGCATTAATATTTTCTATAGTTTGGGATGCAACCTGTGAAAGTGCGTCACCTGTCACAATTGCTTGATAACCTTTTTCGATGCTTATTTTTTCTGCTAGTTTTAGTAAAAATCGTTTGAACATTACCAGTTCATATCGTTTATCAATTTTAAGTGCAGATACACTGAAGTAATGAAATGGCACAAGGTGCAAATTTAATCCACTTTCTATACTACTTAATTTTTTAGCAATATCTCCAATTTTATCTTTTAGAGCATAGTCTGGTGAATTAAGAGCATAAACATGCAATAAGTCTGTCTTAGCACCTCTTTTCATCATTTCGACAGGAGATACCGTAGAATCAATACCCCCGGAAAAAAGCGAAAGAACTTTACCAGAACTACCGACTGGCAGTCCTCCAATGCATCTTTTAATGTTATAGTTTAATATGAAAGAATCCTTCATTATCTCAACTCTGATTTTTCTTTCTGTTTTATTAAATCGTATCCCAAGTGTTTTTGCTATGGTTTCCTTTAATTCCAATGAGGTTTTACTGTAACCTTTGTCTACTCTCTTTACATCTATATCTATTTCTTTGTTAGTTCCGAGTTCTTTTTCCAATACATCAAGCAATTTCTTTTCGTCTCTTTCTATCAAGTAAGCTTCGCTTACCCACGAAACACCGGGTGTAAGCTCCATAGCATTTATATTCTCATTATTGTAATTCTCCAGTATTAATCTGGTTTCCATAGTCTTTACTTCACTTTTCACTTTTTGTTTTATATTTTTTATCAGGAGACTTTGGAAGTATCCTCTCTGTTTACCTTTAAGGGCTATTTCATCATAGTGTATTGACAGTATTTTTTTCATATATCCAAAACTACCTTACATTTAATTAATCCTTTTTGTTTTTTTATCTGTAGGTCGTGGAGCGTTGCCGCCTTTATGTCAACTATAAAGCGGTCCTTAAGGTTTTCCAGTTTTTCCGCATTTGCATTACATGAAAGTGTGAACCCTTTCTTTATACCAATTCTTGAGTCAGTTATTATGACTTTTTTATAATCTTTGTACATGATTATTTTGTTAATAAAATCTATTAACAGATACTCTAAGTTAGGATTCTTTACTGTAAATTTTAATTTTACGTTACCGCCCTTTTTTACATTTAGTATCATTATATTTGAAAGTGCCATCGCGACATTTTCAAATAATTCATTAAGGGTTTTACCATACGCTAAAAATGCAATGTCTGCCGTAGCCTCATTTTTTAAAAGTCAGTATTTTTCCATGATCCTTTTATGTTTCCTATAGGCTTAAAACTTAGGACTTTTAGGCTAATCCCTGCCGCGTCCATTGAGTTTACTACCTCATTTATGTCTTTGTATGCTGAACCATTTTCCTCTGTCAGACCTGCGGTGCTGTTAGCTTTTATATATATGCCATTTTTGTTCATTCTGTTTATCAAAGTGTCTGCATCTATTTGTTTCCTTGCGGCAACTCTACTCATTGTTCTGCCACTACCATGCAAAGTAGTACCAAAGGTCTCTTCTTCGGCTTTTTTTGTTCCAACACATAGATAAGAACCAGTTTCCATACTTCCTCCGACGATAACTGGTTGTCCAGTAGATTTAAGTACACCAGATAACTCTTTATTACCAGGACCAAAACTCCTTGTTGCACCTTTTCTGTGAACTATCACTTTCTTTTTTTGGCCAAGTATATTATATTCCTCAACTTTTGCGGTGTTATGTGCTACATCATATACGATCTCCAATCCAAGATCATTTTCACTTTTTTTAAACACTTGTTTAAAGGCTTTTCTTATTTGGTAGGTTATCAACTGTCTGTTTACAAATGCGAAGTTTATCCCGCATGCCATGGCTTTTAAATAATTTTGTCCTTCTTCTGAATTGAAAGGGGCATACGCAAGTTGTTTATCTTTTAATATAATATTATTATTACTCGAATACTCTAGAAACTTGCGTATGTAATCACTTGCGATTTGATGACCAAATCCTCTAGAACCAGTGTGAAACATTATAACTACTTGATTTTTTATGACATCTAAATCTAAGTTATTCGCAATTTTTCTGTTAAAATCTTTATTTATAACTTGTATCTCAAGATAATGGTTTCCAGATCCCAATGTTCCAAGTTGTTCTTTTCCTCTTTTAAAGGCATCGTTACTTATCTTTGAAAAGTCTGCGTGATTTGACACCCCTCCTTCTTCTATTCTTTTCGAATCAGCTTTTGTAGCATATCCTTTTTTTATGGACCAATTTATACCTTCCTCCGCGATTTCTTTTAATTCTGAGCGGTTGACAGATTTTAGTTCGGGTAAAGTGGCAGGTGAACTTGAACCAACTCCAGCAGGAACCATTTTAAACAGAGTATCAACTAGCTCTTTTATTTTGGGTTTTATTTCTTCTAAACTAAGATTAGTTCTTATTAAACGCATCCCGCAGTTTATATCAAAGCCAACTACTCCTGGAGATATTATTCCACTCTCTAAATCAAATGCTCCTGCCCATCCAACTGGGACACCATAACCTATATGTGCATCGCTAAAAAGGTAAGAATACTTTAGTATACCAGGTAATGAGGTAGCATTTGCCGCTTGTTCAAGCACACCATCCTCAAGTTTTTTCATGATGTTATTATTTGCATAGATTCTTATAGGAACATTATCAATTCTTTCCGATTCCCAAGTGTTTTTTTTAATTTCTTTTATGGTTTTTTTAATCTGTTGAACTTCCATCTTTTTTTATGGTTTTATGCAATTATATCTGTTTATAGGCTAGAATGCACTTGAGAATGTTATTGTTATAAGTTTTGATATCAACCATTACTCATATTATTATACCCTTTTAGAATGTGTAAATTATCTTTTCTTTCAGGCATTTTATTTATTTTGATTAATATTTCTTCTTTGCTCATTTTTTTGCTGCATAATATTATTGTATTCCCAGATCCCATTGGATTATTTACTAAGTAAACTTTGAAATGTTTTTTAAGTTTATTGATATAATTTTGAAGAAATACTATAGCTTTAAAACTCATTGCGTAGTTTATAGCCAATATCCCGTCATCTGATAATGACTTGTCAATGTATTCAATAGCTTTTTCATTTAGAAAGTCATCAGGTATTTTATCTCCATCATATGCATCCAAAAAAACAAGTTGATATATTTTTTTATTTTTCTTTAGGAATTCTATGCCGTCTTCAATAAAAAGAGCTATAGTTTTTATATCTTTAGGAATAAAATCTTTTGCTAACTTAACCATTTTATCGTCTATTTCCACAACGTCCATTCTAGTTTTTTGTCTATATAGTTTGTTTATCTGATAAACAATAGTTCCTCCACCAAGTCCTATCATTAGTATGTCCGGTTTGTCGTAAATTAACGGGAGAGGGGTGAAATAATCCCAATAAGAGCCGGTGAAAATAGCATTATGGGCTCGTCTAGAGTAGGTTATACCGTTAAATTTCACGCTTGTTCCTTCTGGTCCATCAGTGAGGGTAAGAATTTTTTTATTATCGGTTTCAGTTTTTATTATCCTTTCTCCTTTTATTTTTTCTATTATTTTACTTATTACGCCCATATGTCTTTAAACCTGGCCACCAATTATACTTTTGGAGTATAAACATTATAGAGGGAACTATAAACAATACAGATAATGTTGAGTCAATAAGTATCCCCATTGATACTATGAATCCAACTTCTGCTATCAGTGGAATACCGCTTGCAACAAGTGATAAGAAAACTACTGAAAAAATTATCCCGATACTTGCCACTACTGGTCCACTTTTAATTAGACCAAGTTTAATCGATTCATAGTTAGTTTTTCCCGCTTTTACGTATTCCCGTATTCGCATTACCAAAAATATATCATAATCAACCCCGACTCCCATTATACTAGTTATAAGAAATACTTGTGCTATAGATATGAATGGTAATGAAAATATATAGTGGAATATAAAAAGAGTTATTCCGTTCGCGGCAATTACATTTGCGATTATAAGAAGTACTAATCTCAAAGGTGTATACAATGAAAATAGGATTATAAAAAGAACAATGAATATCATTGACCCAAGTGAAAATATAAGTAACGGAACATCTGAATTCATAGTGCTGGCGGAGCTTTCAAGGAATACTTGTAGACCGCTAGCGTTGTATTTTACTCCACTACTTTGCAGATAATTGTTTATCTCTTGATAATCATTTAAAGCAGGGGTACTGAACCCTAATGGTTTAAGGTAGGCAGTTATTTCAAATGATTTGTTATTATTGGACATCTGCGTATATCCTACTCCCTTTATTGATTTTATATCGTTATACACTTTTGTAAAGTTTACATTTTGGTGGTTATTTAGGGTGATTATGATAGGGTCTAGTGGATCGAATCTAAAATTATTGGTGGCAACATAAAATGCTGTTTTTGATTGTGAACTCGGCAAAAGTCCTAGGAAATTAATGCCTGGATGGTAATATACAAAAAAGTAAGCCGCTATGGCTATAAGAATAACAAAAATTGAAATTATAACATACCTGTGTTTATAATTTAATTCTCCAAGTTTTTTGAATCCATTTTCAAATAGAAATTCCGAATCAAGGTTTGGGTAAAAGATTTTTTCTCCAAGAAAAATAAGTATTGATGGCATGAATGTTACTGCAGAGATAAGGACGATCAGGACTCCTATAGAATCTAGAATTCCAGTAGAACCTAGAAACGCAAGGTTAAATCCTGAAAGAATAGCATATGCGAGGATAACTGTAGTTCCACTGACAAGTATGGCCGCACCAGCGCCCCCTATACTTATTTTTACGCTTTCTCTATGATCCGTTTTAAGTTCTTGTTTGAATCTATACATCATATAAACAAGGTAATCTGTTGAGATACCTAACATAAGTATAGCCACAAGTGCTGGGTCAAAAAATGAGATAGTACTCTTCAGTATTACATGATAAATTAGGTAGAAGACTGAGAATGCTATTGTTAGGTCCACTGCGTATATCATAAGTGGAATTATGGCTGCAATTGGTGATTTGAAAAGGATTCCTGTTATTATTATAACTAGTAATATACCCATCCCTATCGCTATAAGCGTACCAAAATTAGTTTCGTTTTCTATGTTTCGGCTTAATCCTGTGGATCCAGTTACATATGAATTCAAGCCATATGCTTTAGATATCTTATTTACATATGAATTTACGAACGAGTAGTTTGAATTATTAATTATGGATATTATCGTAGTACCGTTATAGTTTATTAGAGTAGCTGTTTTGTTTCCAGTAGGTATCAAAGGATAATCAGTAAAATTATAGTTATTTATTATGTAGTCCGGAGTAGCATTTTTGTATCCTTTTATTATACCGATAGTAAAATTGTATGCTGTAATCCTAGTGCTAATTTCTGAGTTATTTAAACTTGTATAAATCTTGTTGGCTACTTGTTTTATGATAGTGTCGTTCAGTGACGGTGGAACAGTTTCGTAAGTAAAATTATATTTATTATAAGTCTGGTTTAATGCGATTTTTGCGCTAGCCTGTATACTGTAATAAGAAGAATTAATTATAGCGTACTCTATGGAGTATACTGACGTTATGTTTTTGTAGCTGAAATTATTTGATATGTTCTCAATAAATTGCTTAGCATCACTAGAAAAGGGAACCTTACTTACTGTGACAACAATTTGCGGCAAATTAGTCTTTTCTGCGCTTCCAGTTACATTATAAGAAACTGTACTAAATAAGTGTGCCGCAAAAGGTACTGAAACTAAGAAAAAGATTATCCATATAACTATTATTTTTTTGTGATGTCTATCTACTAGGTTACCGAACCTTCTTAAGTTGATTTCCATCAGGTCTAGCGTTAATCAATTTTTTTCAAGGTTACTTGCCCGTCTTGACCTGGCCTATTTATTACTATGCCCTTTCCTTTGTCTGTTTCTAATATTGCGCCTTTTGTTATAATATTACGTCTTGCATAAGATCTATTTGCCTTGTTTTCGAGCACCCTTGTTATCTTTACAGTTAAAAATTTCTTTTCTTTTGTATCGAAAAAGTTTCCTTTATCTGTCCTTAACTGTATAATTTTGGTATTGCCCCCAAGTGTTCTAGTGGTTTTTATCCTATTATCACCGACTTGAAGAAGTACCGATAAATCCTTGGATTCGCTTCTTCTTTTATCTCTCCTTTTACCCTTGAAACCGCCTCCTCTTTTCTTTAAGGTTGGTGTAGTACTTTTAGACATATTCTTATTGTATTAAATGTGTTATATTTAAATGTTTTTGTTATGATTCTATTGAGTTTAAAATCGTCACAGGTATTCTGTTTTCTACCAGTTTTTTGAATTCTTTCGCGTTTTCCTCTGTTCCAATTCCAGAGTCATAATGCATGGGTACGGCAATTTTAGGTTTTATTAGCATAGTAGCATCGGCTGCTTCTTTTGCATCCATTACATATATTCCGCTAACGGGTAACAATGCTATATCTGTTTTGTAATCTTTTATTTCAGGTATATTATCAGTGTCTCCAGCCAGATAGACTCTGGTGTCACCGATTATAAATATATACCCTACATTTCCTTTTTCTTTTGGATGAAATACTTTTCCACCGTCTGAGAATTTAGTCAGATTGTACGATGGAACAGTCTTTATAGTAACATCATTTATTATTTTTACCTGGTTTGGAGCTACAAACACTTTTTTATTGTTAAACTTCATTAATGGCTTTTCACAATCCTCTGGTGCAACAATAATTGTGTTGCCATTTATCAATTTTTTTATACTTTCTTGGTCCAAGTGGTCATAATGATCATGGGTTATAAGTATGATATCCGCATCATTATAATTGTTTTTAACTTTATATGGGTCGGTATATACAGTTACTTTATTATTGCTTACTCTAAAACAAGAATGGTGCAGCCATTCTAGTTTTATTCCCTCAAAATCCATAAAAATATATGATTTACTCCAATAAATAATTCTTTCGTCGGACCATTAAACTTTTATACTGAAATAATTTAATGATTAAATGATATTGGGTGATAAGGACATACATGAATATTTGAATGGAAAAAAGCTAACAGTTGACCCGCTCTCTAAAGATACCGTAAGGGAGAACGGAATTGATTTAAGAGTTGGCGACGAAATAATGCGGTTTGTTTACAATAAGGACCCTGTTGATATAAATGATAAGTCCCTGCTCGAAAAAGTGTATACTAAGGAAAACGTAGAGGATAGCTTTGTTATTTTTCCGCAAGAGAGAATATTGATAAAAATAAAAGAAAAAATAAAAGTTCCTAATAACTTGGTCGGCATGTGTAATATAAGATCTACCTTCGCAAGATTAGGGCTAGCCATACCACCTACAATAGTAGATGCAGGTTATGAAGGAAATCTGACTATAATGATGATAGGCGGAAATGTTCCTGTAAAAATTTCAAAAGAAACCAGATTTCTTCACCTGGTTTTTAGTACTACTGTGAGTGAGGTTCAAAAACCGTATTCAGGTAATTATAACAATAGTTCTGGCGTGACCGGGGCCAAGATATAAATGAGGTGAAAACTTAATTAATGTATGAAAAGAAGTTCAAAGAATTGGAAAAAATACCACAAAGACAGGTGGAAAACGAGAAAGAAAAAGATGCTTGATAGAAAGAGGAAAAGAAGGCTTCTTAGGGAGAAGAGCGCTTAGATATAAATAATCTGCTGTTAACTATTATTTTGAGCAGAGGTAGCGAAGTCTGGCCCAACGTGCAGGACTTAAGGTCCTAGTCTGTCTTTGTAAAGCAAAGAATAAGATATCCTGCGGCTTAGCGCCCTCGTGGGTTCAAATCCCACCCTCTGCATCCTTATGAAAGTTTACGAGTATAAAAAAGGTAAAGTCAGAACGAAGCGTTTGGAGGACTACGCTTTAACAAGCAAAAAATACAGAGTAATGAAAGCCCTATATAATTTAATGTTCTCGATATCTTTTGTTTCAATAGTTTTATCAGTAATTATTGCACTTTCTGTTATTTTGGTTCTATTTTATAAATTTTCCTACTTGTCTGCTGTGATAATAAACGTGCTTGCAGTTTTTATCTCCTGGCGCATATTATCATTTTTTTGGGTTAGATATAAGCACAATTTGGGTAAGACAACATAAAATGACAATGCTTATAAATAATAAGGTTATAAATGAGCTATGGGAATAGATCCTGATTTTAAAACTAAACGACAAAAGACAAGTACTCACAGCGGACACGATGTTTACGGTCCAGTAGAATCTCCAAACAAACTAGGTATCCATGGCTCTGTAGTTGCAATTGATTGGGATATATGTAACGCAGATGGTTCGTGCATTCCGGCATGCCCAGTTTCTTTGATAGAATGGAACGATACTCCTGGGAATTCATTATCTATTAAAAAAGCGGATCCTGCAAGAGAAGGAGACTGTATATTCTGTATGGCATGTCAAAATGTTTGTCCAGTTCAAGCTATAAAAGTTACCGCACCATAAAATTATATTAAATATTTAAACTATCATTTCAATTCAATTATATGGTGGAGGAGAATGATGTTTTTGTGGGGGTCGCTTATCCCGCTAAACTCCAATATGAAGAACTTAGAAGAGCAGTTAACAAGGCCTCCGATTCGCTCAGTAAATTTAGCGTGAGTAACAAAAAATATGAGGAATTGCTTTATAAATTATCAGAAGATTTAACAGATGTACATGGTTCTTTTGAATTGATATTCGAGGACTTAAACAAGTCAGCAGCTGTAAAAAATGATGCGAAACAAAGTTAATTTACAATGTTAAAATATATTTAAGCTATATATTCAGATATAATATTTATAAAATATAACTGTGCAGGGGTAGCGAAGCCTGGCCAAACGCGGCAGACTCAAGAAAAGTGCGCGTTTGAGCTATCTGCTCTCTTTGTGAGTTCAAGGGTTCAAATCCCTTCCCCTGCATTGTTTTAACGTCCATTAAAATTTGTATAGATAAACACCATATCGATATTTTTAATACAGTACAGAAATCCCTCCCTCCTTTTTTAGCTTTATTACGTTATCTGCTATATTCTTCATACTGTCTTCATGTGTTACTATTATAATCTGTTTTAAATCACGTATTTTTGTTATCGCATTAGTCAATGCGTTTATATCTTCTTTATCTAGTCCAGAAGTCGGCTCATCCATTACTACCAGCTCATTTTTTCCTACTCCTCCAAGGATAGAAGCAAGTGAGGATAGAGCAAGTCTATATGCTATCGCTACAGAAGTTTTTTCTCCGCCTGATAAAGTTCTTGCGTCAGTTTCTTCGTGGCCGGAGCTTATCACAACATTGTAATTGTTATCTATATCAATAGAATAGTCATTTTCATTTCTTAGCTCTTCAAATCTTGTCTTAAATAACGATCTAAACTCATTTATAAATTTTAGTCTTATGTATTCTCTGATGCTCCGTATATCCTCTCTTAAATTGGATAATAATTTTAGAAGCTCTTCTTTTCTTGTTAATTTTGCTGTTATCTCCTCCTTTTTTTTCATTCTTATTTTTAATCCCGTCAGTAACAACTCATCCTCAATAATTTGTTTTTCTCTCATTTCGATTTCTTTTTTAAATTCAGTAATTCTATAATTTATCTTGTTTATATCATCATTTATAGCGTTGTAATTCTCTTCAGATTTTTTAAGTTGGTCGTCATCAAAATTTATTTCTTTAAGCTCAGAACGAAGAGAATCTATATCGTTTGAGCCCGCTAAAAGTGATGCATTAATTTCAATGACTCGATTGTTCAGATTTTTTATTTCTATTGCGATTTTCTCTTGCTCCTGTAATAGTTTATTTTCTTCCCTCATTTCTTTAAGTGAAGCTAAAATTGTTTCAAGGTCTTCACTGCTTTTTCTATATTTTATACTCGCGTTTTTACACAAAATATTCATTTTATCTAAATCTAACACAGATAGTTTTTTTCTTACAGTATTAAGACTTTCATTTGATGAGCGTAATTTTATTTTTATTATTTCTAATTGATTTTCAAGTTCATTTTTTGAAAATTTAATATTTTTATAAATATCATTTAGCTTAGTGATATAGCTTTCATAATCTTTAATCCTTTTTTCGTATTCTGCAGTTATATGTGAAATATCATTTATTTTACTGCCGCATAACAAACAAATCCTTTTATCTATTGAGTTTTTCATTTCGGTTTCAAGTTCTTTCTTTATATTTTGGATTTCACTAATTCTTCCCTTTAGTTCTTCTTTATTCTCTACATCAGCGGCCAAGTTTATCTGATTTTTTAATAAGTTTTCTTCGTTAACAATCTGAGAGATTTTTTCTATTTCATTTTTTTCTTCATTTATGAGATTTTCTTTGTCATTTGTAGCTTTTTTGTAAGAGTATTCTAAGTTATAGAACTCCTCATATAGCTTTTTTACTTCTTCATTTTTTGTACTGAATTTGGTTTCAATCTCTTTTATGGTAGTTTCTATCGCGTATTTTCTTTTTTCATCAAAATTTGTTAATTTCTTGGTATAACCCTCAATTTTTTCTTCTGTTTTTTTAAATTCATCCTGAAGTTTTTCCTTTTCCTTTTCTCGCATTTTTATTTCAGTTGAAATTCTTTCAAATCCAATTTTTTTGGATCTTTCAAGTTTTATTTCATTTTCTATATATGTTTTTACTTTAATCTTATTCTCAAGAACTAAATTTTGATTGTTGCTACTGGTTTTTATATCCTCTATCAGGTTTTTATAGTCATTTATTTTATTTTCAGTTTTAATTATCTCATTTTCATCTATGCTTAGTTCAATCTCTTTTCTGTCTAATTCTATTTCATTTTTCAATCTAGTTATAAGTTCTCTCATATTTTCATATACTGATAGATACTTGTTAAGTTGGAGGAGTCCATCTATGTATTCTTGTTTATATTGGCCTGTTTCAAAAATTAAATTTTTTAATTCATCTTGTTTTATATAAGTTATAGTTTCAAACATTTTTAGTGGGTTTTCTGACTCTATTTTTAGAATTTTATTAACATAAGAATTTATATCCGATGCCCTATTTTGCAAGTCTACTCTGTTTTTATTTTTATCTATATAATTCTTAGAGTCATCATTTCTAACAGCTTCGTTTAATCTTTTTAGTCCCCTACTTACTTCAAATTTGTCTTCTCCATCTTCTATTTTTATTGTTATTTTACCATCCTTTGCATTTCTTCTCAGTAAAATTTTTCCTTCATCTTTACCCTCACCTATTTTTCCAAAGAGTGCGTATTCGATGGACATTAATATTGAAGATTTACCGCTCCCAGTGTTACCAGTTATTATGTTTATGCCTTCAATAAATTTTACAGTAGTTCTATTGTGGCTTCTTATATTTTCTAGATAGATATCTGAGATTATCATGAGTAAAATAACCCCTCTATATAATTTTTAACAGTATCTGTTTTATCACTTGTAGTGTCCATTAAGTATTTACCTATCATAATTTCTTTATCAGAATATCCCTTACTTCTTAAAAATTCCTCTTCTACGCTAGAAATATCTTCATTTTTTAGGTTATCGGCGTCTAAGATAACATCTTTATCGAGTAACTTTGATTTGTTTATACTAATGTAAGAATACCCGAGTTCATATCCAATATTTTTTATTTTGACTGCGTTTATCTCTGATATTTTTCCATTTATCTTGCCAGATATTTTTATTACAAGTATATCTCCATCGTTTTTTGTAAGATTATCTGTAGCCTCTTTTTCAATTTCATTACTAGTTTTATTGTCGGCGTTGATAGTAAATATGTGCTTTTTTCGCGTTTTTATTACTTGATAGATTATTGAATGTATCCCATTTTCATCGTAATCAATTACATAAAAACCTCTGTTAGGGTTATCCACTATCTCCTTTTCATCGCAGTATTCTAATGATCCAGGGTATTGTATTATCCCATTATCGTAGGGAATATTTTCCATATGTCCATGCCAATGTCCTGCTGCATAATAATCAAATCCTTTAGGCAGGCTTTCGGTTTCTAGGTCTTTAAATTTTTCACCTAAGAAAGATATTGTGTGATGAAACACAAAGATTTTAACGTGCGCAGAATTGTCCATGTTCACATTTAGTTTTTTGAAAATTTCATCTTCTACTCGACTTCTTTTTCCTTTTATACCACATATAAATGCTTCTTTGTAAGTTTCACCTGACAGGTTGATTTTCTCTCCAAGATCTAGATACTTGTCCGAATTTAGGTTGATCAATAATCCATTTCTATGAAAAAGTTCTATAATGCTTTTTTCTTCACCTATTCCAACATCGTGTGATCCAGGGATTATAAACAGTGGGATATGTTCTCTTTTGAGTCTGTTTAGCTCGTCTGTTACAAATAGTAGTGCGTCAAGCGGCGGAGTACCAATATCAAATAAATCTCCAGAATGAACAATAAAATCTATTTTATTCTTTATTGCGTAGTCTATCAACTGTATAAATGCATTTTTTATATCTTTATTTCGAGTATCGTTTTTGTAAACCTGTCCTATGTGGGTGTCTCCAACATGTATAAATTTCATTCTTATTAACCTCAGTCAGTAAATTAAAATTTATTTTGGTAGATAATATACTATGTTTATATACTCTAATAGGTTTTATATAATAATGGATTTGGGAGATCGTTTTGACCTTATAAAAAGAAATACGTCTGAAATAATAACCGAGGATAATCTTAAAAACCTTCTTAGCAGCGGCAAACCACTATCTGTTTATATAGGTAGAGCTCCAACTGGGTCCATTCATTTAGGACATCTCGTAGCCCTAGGAAAACTTTTCGATTTTGAGAGAGCAAGTATAAAGCCAAAGATATTGATAGCAGATCTTCACGCAGCATTAGACGATTTAAAATCAAAATGGGAAGAATTGGACAAAAGAGTAGATTATACAAAAAAATGTATAGAACTTGCATTTGACTGGGAAAGAACGCCTGAATTTGTTAGAGGCTCAGATTTTCAATTAAGCCAGGCATACGTTTCAGATGTACTAAAACTTTCAACAATAACTACAGTTGAAAAGGCATTACATGCAGCTTCTGAGGTAACAAGAATGAAGAATCCAAAAGTGAGTGAGCTTATCTACCCCATAATGCAGTCATTGGATGAAGAATACTTGGATGTTGACATACAATTGGGTGGTACAGATCAAAGGCACATATTTACATATGCACGAGAATATCTTGAAAAGTTAGGTTACAGAAAAAGAGTAGAAGTTCTTACACCACTTATAGCCTCAATAAGGGGGCCAGGTACAAAAATGTCTTCTTCGGTTCCGGAGAGCAATATAAAAATATATGATTCCGAAGAATCAGTTAAGAAGAAAATAATGAACGGCTACTGTCCAGAAGGAGTAGTGGAAGATAATTTCATAATACAACTTATAAACTTCTTTATATTGCCAAATGATGGCACTTTTCACATTGAAAGGGATGCAAAATTTGGTGGGAATATTGACATAAACTCTTCCGAACAGTTGATAAAGTTGTACACGGAGAAAAAAATCCATCCTCTGGACCTTAAAAATTCAGTCGCAGAAAATCTTATAAAAAGATTTAAAAACGCAAGAGATTACTTTGAAAGACAGACAGATTTGCTAGAGGGGTTAGGTAAAAGTTTCTTACCTTATTAATGATGGGAGAAACCTTTTCATTCGTTGAGGATGTTCAAATATATGATACAGATGCCCAGGGAGTGGTTCACTATTCTGGTTATTATAGATTTTTTACGGACGCAATGCATGAGTTTGTAAAATCCAAAGGTTATAAATTTCCATTTATAGATGACAAACACTGGTTTGTTGTTTTAGAATCAAATGCAAAATACTTAAATTCAGCAAAAGTTGGGGATACGCTAGACATAAATTTAACGGTAAATTCTGTATCAAAGAAGATAATAAGATTTGATTTTGACATAAAAAGAGGGCAGGAGCAAATATGTCAAGGGTACGTCCTTCATATATGCATAGATAAAGATAAATGGAAATCAGCGGATATTCCAGATAATATTTTAAATGAATTAACTAAATAAATCAAGAGTTTTATTTTCGTTTTCTTTGATAGTAGACCAGCTTTTCCTTATTAAACTATCATACGGCTCTTCTTTTATTTTTCCGTTGTTTTTTATTATCTTCAAGAATTCAACGGTACGAGGGTCAGAGGGGTAACCACTGCCAAAATCATATCTAAATATTTTTTTTATATTATCAACTTCTCGTTCCCTTTCTGCTTTTGCAATTATGGATGCAGCAGATACCTCAATATGATTTCTATCAGCATAGTTTTCAGCGATGATTGCTTTTTTAACTACAATTTTTTGCATGTAAGCTTTAATCTTTTCCGTATTACGACTAGGTGAATCTATTATAACCGTCTCTCCATTTAGATTATTTGCAATAAACGCCATGTTATCTAGTTCAAGATAATTTAGATTCTTACCATGTTCAAATCTTTTATCTATGTCTTTTGGAGAGATTTTAATAGTCAGGTAATTTTCAGTAGTTTTTTTTATTTCTCTTTCCAGCAAATATATCCTTTTTAAACTTAAAAGTTTTGAATCCTTTATCCCAAGAAGTTTAAATTTTTCCGCACTTTGTTCATCGATTCCAACACCTGCAATCGTCATGGGCCCAATCACAGGACCTCTACCAGCTTCATCAATACCGATAGTTATCATTTAACCACGACTTTTGCCAAGCTCATCCGCTCTAAACTTAGCATGTCCAAATTGAATTATCGCTTTTATACCAAATTTTTCAAGGCCGATTGGGATATCACAAGCACCATACGTGCTTCCGCCCCAGATATACACTTCGGCATTTGAGTTCTTACTTATCATATCTGCTATGTCTAAAGAATGGAGTTTAAATCCATCTGGTATTTGTACAACTACTTTATCATACTTTTTTTCCTTTATGTGGTCGATTATATCGTCAAAGTCAACGTCATACTTATTCGTTATATATCTCAGTCCATCATTTTCTATATTGTATTTCATTAATTTCTTACGTTTTTTGGTATTTAAATTATTTATTTTTATAGTTACAATTCAAATAGTGGATGATAATAATTTTGTAAAAATTGTAAAAATATTAGAGACAATATATAGCGAAACTGGGAGAAGAGAAGAACCATTCGAAATACTGATTCATGGAATAATGTCGACTAGGACAAAAGATACAACTACTTTTCCTGCACAGAAAAGACTTCTTTTGATAGCAAATACTCCAGAAAAGATATCTAAAATGAGCGTTGGCAGGATTGAAAGACTAATTTATCCAGTTGGTTTTTATAAAACAAAGGCAAAACTGTTGAAGAAAGCATGTAAATTTATAATAAAAAACTTCGATTCGAACGTACCCTCAAACAAAAATGATTTGATGGAAATACCAGGTGTTGGGCCAAAAGTTGCTAGTTTGGTACTGGAATGGGGTTTTGGAATGCCTTACATTGCAGTTGATACACATGTAAACAGAGTGGCTCAAAGAATAGGCTTAGTTCCTTTTGGTACAAAACCTGAAAAAACAGAGGAAGTGATGGAAAATATATTGGATGATTCTACAAAGATCAGTGTAAATACGACTCTTATTAAGTTCGGAAGAACCATATGCAAACCTATATCTCCCGTATGCAACAACTGCCCAGTTTATGATTACTGCGGGTTTAAGCTTAAGAAAAAATACTATAAGTTGTGGGCTAGTAGGGTTAAGCATTAAAATATTGGTATCTATATCATTAACTATGGAAGGCAAACTAAAAGACCTCTTTTTACCAATAGTCTATGGGCTAGAATCAATTTTGGATGCAAGCTCATTTTTGGTTTTTTTGACGATTTTCTTAGTTATGTTTGTAGTGGGTTTTTTTGTAATAATAAACTATCTGGAGCTTGGAGCATTCATAGGTAAAACAATTTATTCTCCTTCTTTATACATAATATTTGCGGGCGAGATGGCCTTTATCGTATCGATTCTTGTAATTATTTTTTCTATTTGTATATTGTTTTATTATAAGATGTATTACATTGTCTCTAAAAATCTAAAATTCACCAATCTTTTGCGCGGGTCAATCTCAACGTTTCCAAAATTCATTATAGCAACCTTTGTACAATTTGTGGTATCGATTATTGGGCTGGTGGCATTTATAGTGCCAGGGGTTTACTATGGCAGTTCTTTGATGTTTTTTGGATTTTTCTGCACCTATAATAATTCAACAATTTATTCTGCCTACTCGCATAGTAGAGGCCTTGCAAAAAGTATACGTTTAAAATCAATGATTTCATTTTTTGTTTATCTAGTTCTTTTATTCGTGGCAGTCTACATCTTAATTATGATAAATATCGAATTCGTGTATCGTGGCCTTTTCGTCACCTTGTTTTTATCATATTGGGTTGTAAGCTATAGTAACACTGTTTTTGTTCTGGCTGACAAAAACTATAGCTTACCCGCGAGCGAATCCCACATTAGCCACATTATAGGGAGGTATCTGCGCCAATAAAATTCGTATTTAATCGTAGTGAATATGAATGTATAACATAAAATTTAATAATAGAAAAGCTTAAATACTATAACTATAATAGAATTGAATTATAAATTATACTTAAAGGGGTCTGTGCTTGGATATCGACGTATTTAGTAACCGTTTGTCACCGCAATATAGAATTATGCAAAAAGAGGAAGTAGACAAACTTCTGGAGAAGTATAATGTTTCTTTGAAAGACCTTCCAAAAATAAAGTCTAATGATCCTGCCGTAAAGCAGCTCTGTGCAAATGAAGGAGAAGTTATAGAGATAAAACGAAAAAGTGCTACGGCTGGAGATTACAGTTATTATAGGTTTGTGGTGAAATAAGGTGGAAAAGGAAGCTTACGATATTATGTTGAATTCTGCGCTCAATTCTACTGCGCTTGCAGGTCACCACATTACTTCATTTGAGTACTTTATAGACAAGGGGTTACAGAGAATAATAGAAACTGAGGGGCTTGTAGAACCGTCTATAAAGCCGACAGGTTTTAATGATTTTAAGATAAAGATAAATAAAATAACTATAGGTAAGCCAGACATAATAGAATCTGACAGCATAGTTAGGGCCATAATGCCGATGGAGGCGAGGATTAGAGATTTAACTTATGATGCACCGTTGATGATAACCGTTTCATATCTCGGAGACGGAAAAACCATTGCAGAAGAAGAAGTCTTCATAGGAAGAATGCCAATAGTGATAAAATCAAAATACTGTAACTTATATGGATTATCTAAAGAGGACCTTATCCACGCTAAAGAGGACCCTACGGATCCGGGTGGCTACTTTATTATAAACGGGACCGAGAGAATAATTATAACAACAGAAGATTTGGCTCCAAATAATATATTAATAACAAAAGATAATCAAGAGGGCTTCAAGTTCAGCGCAAAAATATTTGCAGATGCAGATGCCATAAAAGTTCCGCATACTATCCAGCTCTCAAGCAGTAACCTCCTTTACATAACTTTTGGAAAACTTAAGAGAGTCCCACTTGTTATGCTTATAAAGGCCTTAGGGGTTACAAATGAAAATGAGCTTATAAAGAAAATAGGAAAGGGCGATGATGATATAATAAATACCGTAGATATGAACCTTATAGCCTTTGACATCGACACGGAAAATTCGGCATTGGATACGATAGGTAAGATGCTTCATTCGGTTCATACAAAAGAAACCGCTGAACTTAATATAGATTCATTGTTATTTCCTTTCTTTGGCAGAGACAAAGACTCAAGAAAAGTAAAAGCAGAATACTTGATGTTTATTTCCAATCTATTGGTAAAAAGTGCCATCCGTGGAACAGAAGTTGACAAGGATCATTACTCAAACAAGAGGTTACACGCAGAAAGTTACAATCTAGACATGTTATTTAGGTTCATATTTAAGCAGATACTTAACGATGCAAAATATAATTTCGAAAAGGGCATAAGGAAGGACAAGATACCTAGCCCTAAGTACATATTCACATCTGATCAACTGACTGCGAGATTACGTTCCTCACTGGCAACTGGACAATGGGTTGGCGGGAGAGTTGGTATAACGCAGCACTTAGACAGGAGAAGTTTCCCTGCTACAATATCGCATCTTAGGAAAGTAGAGTCGCTTCTTACTTCAAATAGGGAAAACTACAGAGCCAGAGACCTGCATGGTACACAATTCGGCAGATTCTGCGCAGTCGAGACCCCAGAAGGTCCAAAAATTGGTTTGACTAAAAATATGGCAACGCTTTCAATGATGTCAAAAGAAGGAGTAGATACAGCAACTATAAAAGAACTCCTTAAAGACTACGGGGTGAAAAAGATATGAGTTTCGTTTTTGTGAATGGCGTTCTTTCAGGCACTACGGATGATTCGGAAAAGTTGGTTAAATCAATAATAGAAGATAGGAGAATAGGAAAGATTCCAAAGGAAGTTAATGTTAGATACAGAAAAGATACAGATAGTGTCATGGTAAATTCAGATGGAGGCAGGCTTCTAAGGGCATTGATAGTAGTTAAGAATGGTAAGCCACTGGTTTCGAAAGATGATGTTAAATTACTTGCTGAAGGCCATATAAATTGGCAGGATCTTATAGATAAAGGTAAAATAGAATATATCGACGCAGATGAAGAAGAACTCGCATTTACTGCTTTGAAGGAAGAGGACCTCACTCCAGCGCATACGCATTTGGAGATAACTCCTTTATCAGTTTTCGGAACACAAGCCTCTCTGCTTCCATTTATAAATCACAGTAATGCACACAGAAATGTTACCGCTGTAAAAAGTGTGCAGCAGGGCGTTGGTGTATACACGACAAATTATCTCATAAGGCATGACAATGATTCTATGATTGCAATAGATCAGCAAGTACCTATTGTTAAGACAAAAATGTATGATAACGAAAATTTCAATTCCCATGTTTTCGGCCAGAATATAGTAGTAGCTGTATTGTCGTATCTCGGGTACAACATGGACGACGCGATAATAATAAACAAATCCTCTGTAGAGAGAGGGTTGTTCAGAGCAATGTTCTTCAGACCTTATAAAGTAGAGGAGACCAAATATGTCGGCGGTCAAAGCGATCTTATAACTATGCCGGACAAAGACGTGGCAGGCTACAGATCTGAAGAAGCATATAAATATCTTGATGAGGATGGGATATCAGCAGTAAATTCACATGTAAATAGTGGTGATGTTCTTATAGGTAGAGTATCTCCCCCAAGATTTGTATCCTCTATAGATAAGTTTAGGTTAGGGGTGCAAAAGCAGGTAGAATCTTCGATAGAGTGTCGTACTGGAGAGAGTGGAACAGTCGAAAATGTTTTCGTCACGTCTACTGCCGAAGGTAACAAATACATCTCACTTAAGATAAGACAAGACAGGAAAGTAGAAATAGGCGATAAATTTGGGCCAAGAAGCGGGCAGAAAGGAGTCGTAGGAATGCTCCTAAATCAAGAGGATATGCCGTTTACTTATTCAGGAATAGTGCCTGACCTCATCTTTTCCCCATATTCGATACCTACAAGAATGTCCATGGCGTATTTGCTTGAGTTAATTGGTGGAAAAGTAGGTGCATTGGGTGGAAGACGTATCGATGGTACATCTTTCACAGGTGAAAAGGAAGAAGATTTAAGAAAAGAATTAATGGAATACGGGTTTAGAGAGAACGGCGTTGAAACGATGTATAACGGAATAACTGGTGAAGAGATGCAAGTCAGGATTTTTGTGGGAGATATGACATACATACGTTTGAAACATTTCGTTGCTAACAAGATACAATGGAGGGCTAGAGGGCCGATTCAGTTGCTTAATAGACAACCAACAGAGGGTAAATCCAAGAGTGGTGGTCTAAGACTTGGGGAAATGGAGAAAGATTGTTTTGTTGCTTATGGTTCAGCTATGGCTCTGAAGGAAAGATTTGACTCTGATAAGATAACCATACCTGTTTGTTCGAAATGTGGAATGGTTTCGGTATATAATGTAAAGAAAAGGACTGGTTACTGTCCAATAGATGGTGAAGACGTTCAGATAAAACTGATTGAGGTTTCTGCCTCATTCAAGATATTGCTCGATGAGCTTAAAGCGGTAGGGATATATCCAAAAATGGTTTTGGGGAGTAAAGTATGAAATTAGACTCAAATTTTGTTTTCAGTAAGATAGCTTCACTGGAGTTTGGTATCCTTTCTCCTAAAACTATACAGAAAATGAGTGCAGTCGCAATAACATCGTCAGAACTTTATGATATAGATGGATTCCCAGTAGATGGTGGTTTATCTGACCTTAGAATGGGGGTAATAGATCCTGGACTGACATGTAAAACTTGTGGAAATACAATAAGAGATTGTCCAGGCCACTTTGGCCACTTGGAGCTGGCAAGACCTGTGTTTAATATCAAGACAGTGCCCTACGTTTATAACATATTGAATGCGACTTGTAATTCATGTGGTAGGGTACTTATATCTGATGATCACTTAAAAAAACTGAGCGAGGAGATAATATCCGCTGAGATAAATGAAGGGCATAAGAAGAAGATAAAACTTATTAAAGCACTTATAAAGCATGCAAAAAATGTTACTGTCTGTCCGTTTTGTAGGACAAAACAGGCCAAGGTAAAGCTGGAGAAACCGTATACTTTTGTTGATGCCGACCAAAAATTGACACCTATAGATGTACTTAACAGGCTGGAAAAAATAAAAGATTCCGATTTGCAGTTCTTTGGGTTGGATCCAGATTATTCCAGACCAGAATGGATGATAGTATCGATACTTGCCGTTCCGCCTATAACTATAAGGCCTTCGATAACGCTGGAGAATGGACAGAGAAGTGAAGATGACCTTACCCACAAATTAACAGACATTGTAAGAACAAATCAGAGACTTGCAGAGAATATAAGGTCTGGTGCCCCAGAAATTATAATAGACGAGCTTTGGGACCTCCTTCAGTATCATATAACTACTTTTATATCAAACGATTCTGCGCAAGTTCCAGTGGCACGACAGAAATCCAATAAGAAACTGAAAAGTCTCGAAGATAGAATAAAAGGAAAGGAAGGTCTTTTCAGAGGATCCGGTCTGGCTAAACGTGTGAATTACGGTGCAAGATCAGTGATATCCCCAGATTCGTTTCTTAGATTTGATGAAGTCGGTGTACCTCTAAAGGTTGCAAAAGAAATAACTTATCCTGAGCGCGTTACCGACATAAACATAGACCGACTGAAAAGCCTTGTCAAAAGCTTCGATGCTTATCCCGGTGCTAATTATGTAATAACTCCAGATGGAATAAAAAAGAAAATAACAGAGACTACTGTTAGTAATATATTAGATGAGCTTAAAGTAGGTTACATAGTTGAAAGACACATTAAAGATGGTGATATAATACTATTCAATCGTCAACCTTCACTTCATCGTTTATCAATAATGGGCCACAGCGTTAAGGTATTACCCTACAGCACTCTCGGGATAAACCCAGCATCTACTCTTCCATACAATGCAGACTTCGACGGAGATGAAATGAACATACACGTGTTGCAGAACGAAGAAGCGCTTGCAGAGGCTGACATGATTATAAACATAAAAAACAACATAGTTTCACCAAGGCATGGTCTTCCTTTGATAGGAGCAGCGCAAGACTACGTTTCTGGATGTGCGTTACTGACTTCAGGTGAAACAACTTTTGAAAAAGAGAAGGTTGAGTTCTTACTTTCAAATATAGGTATAATAACAACACTAAAGAACAAAAAATATTCTGGGAGGGAGATATTCAGCATGATTCTACCGGACGATTTGAATTTTGAAAGTAACAGTAGTACATACAAAATTACAAAGGATGACGATTCGATAGTTAAGATAAAGAATGGTAAGCTTGTCAGCGGAGTGATAGACGCGGCAACAATTGGAAGAGAAAGTGGTAGCCTTCTTCAATTCCTTTTCGTAAGATATGGTTCTGATGTTACCGCGAAGTTCATAGACCAGGCAAATAAAATAGGGTTGATGTCTCTTTTTATGATGGGTATGAGCGTAAACATACGTGATTTTGATATTCCTAAAGCCGCAAATACCGATATAGAAAAAGTGGTTGCTGACGCAGAAAAAGAAGTATCTGAACTTTTAAAGGATTATGACGATGTAGCTGAAGCAAAGATTCTTAGTATTGCGAATAAAACGAGGATCAAGGTCAGGAACATAATAGATACCTATATAGAAAAGAAAAACAACAATGTAGAGTCTATGATTACAACGGGTGCTAAGGGCAGTATAACAAATCTTATACCAACTGTTGGACTTGTAGGTCAGCAGATGTTGAGAGACGTAAGAATTAGCAATGGTTTCTCCGATAGACTTACTTCACATTTTAAGAAAAATGATAATGGGCTTATTGCAAGAGGATTTATCGTTTCAAATTATAGAGAGGGCTTGAATCCCGTGGAATATTTCCTTCACTCAGCAAGTAGTAGAGAGGGGTTAATGGACAATGTTATCCGTACACCGATTTCAGGGTACATGCAGAGAAGGTTGTCTTCTGCACTTCAAGATTTAAAGGTAAGCGACGACCTTTCAGTAAGACTTGGCTCATCCATAGTACAGTTTAAGTACGGAGAAGATGGATTGGATGTATCAGCCAGTGACAAGGGGGATCTTAAGTTATGAAAATAGAAATTCCTGAAAAATATATAATTGCATTTAAGAAAAAATACGGAGAGGATGCCGACATATCTGAGCTTGAGAAGATATACATAAGATCTTTAGTTACTCCTGGTGAAGCAGTGGGAGTAATCGCTGCTCAGAGTATAGGTGAAGCAAGTACTCAGCTTACTCTTAGGACAAAACACGCGGCAGGTCTTTCGGTTATAAATACCACTACTGGTTTGCCAAGGTTAGTAGAAATATTCGATGCTAAAAAGGATATCTCAACACCATTTATGGATATATACTTAAAGCCAGAATATTCAAAATCAAAAGAGAAGGCAGGAGATTTCGCATCAAAAATAATCGAGATAAAAATAGGGGACGTAACATCATCCTACACAGTATCCTTAAGGAAGAAGGAGATAATGTTCACGATGGATAAAGCGCTGATAAAGGATTACGGTTTTACTGTAAAAGATGTAACTTCAAGATTATCAAATATGAAAGTATCGACAACACTAGAGGGTGATCAGTTGCTCGTCGTGGATAAATCTGCCGACAGCGTTAAGAAACTTATACGGTTAAGAAACAAGATAGTTAACATCACAGTTTCTGGTATTTCGAATGTTTCCAGAGCTATACTAAACCAGAATAAGGAGGGGGAATATTGGGTAAAAACAATAGGAACAAATCTTACAGAAGTATTAAAAATGGAAGAAGTTGATACTTCTAAAACAGTTTCGAATGATATAATAGAGGTCTCAAAGGTATTAGGGATAGAATCTGCAAGAAACCTTATCATAGAAGAGGTGAGGGGCACACTTGAAAATGTAGGTCTTATCGTTGACTTAAGACATATCTTCCTGATAGCCGATGCAATGTGTCTGGATGGGACTGTAAGAGGTATAGGTAGGTACGGATTAAGCGGAGAAGCAGACTCTGTGCTTGCGAGAGCATCGTTCGAAGTTCCATTTAAGCACTTAGTTGAAGCTGGATTATATCACGAATCTGATCCATTTAAATACGTTGCGAACAATATAGTCTCTAATCAGGTAATCCCAGTGGGAACAGGAGAAGTAAAATTAGTGGTGAAAGAAAATGGAAAAGGACATAGCAAAGAAAATGCAGGAGAAAATAAAGAGTAATAAAGTTTTTGTAGGACTAAACTCAACTTTAAGGGCTTATAAAAATGGTGAATTAGCATTCATAGTGTATGCAAGCAATGCAAGTGAGGAAATAATAAACAAGCTAGATTCCGTTGATACAGAAAAATATGCATACACTGGGGACAGTGATGCTCTGTCAATAGCATGTGGAAAATCCTACGGAGTAACTGTGCTCGGAATAAAGAAATAAGATATGAATATAAAATTTGATAATGACATTATACTCTCGATGAATCTATTCTCTGATGTTACAAGTGTTATCCCAAGAGACTGTATAAATTTTGAGGACAAGACGATATTTGTTGTAAACCAGGGACAGGCTGGCCTTGCAATAGGGAAGAATGGCATTAAAATAAAGATGTTACAAGAAATGCTAAAGAAAGAAGTTATTGTAATAGAATATTCTGATGATCCTGTAAAGCTTTTCGAAAATGTTATAAGGCCAAATAAACTTATTTCTGGATACATAACAGTATCTGGGAATCCGCAAAATAACAAAAAAGTAGAAGCTTCGGTCGACGGAAAAGTAAGTAATAACAGGATTAGGCTGATAAAAATGCTAATGCAAAGGTATTTTAATATAGTTAGTATAAATATTAAATAAAAAATATGGGAAATAAAACACGAGGGCTTTTTAATGGGAAGATGTTGCTAAAAAGAAAAGATAGAGTTAGGTTTAGCAAGAATAAGAGTAAATCGTACTTCAGCGGAAGTTGGAAGAAGAATGACCCATTGGCAGGAGCGCCGCAAGCAAGAGGAATAGTGCTTGAAAAGGTTGAAATAACCCCTAAGAAGCCTTCATCTGGAAAGAGGAAATCATGCAAGGTCCAGCTTACTAAAAATGGAAAGGTAATAACAGCGTATATACCTTGGAGTAAGGGAGTTTCATTTGTCGATGAACATAACGATGTCATAGTTGAAAGGATAGGTGGGGCCCAGAAAGGTGCGAGAGGAGACCTTCCAGGAGTTAAGTTTAAGATTACAAAAGTGAATGGGATTTCATTAAAGGAACTTGTCAAGGGAAGGAAGCAAAAACCCGTGAGATAAAATGGAAAAAGAATCAACCGAAATAAAAAATGAAAAGGAAATAAAGCTATTTAATAAGTATAGTTTTGAAGGAGTTGTAGTTAATGATTCCGGCCTTAAAAACGTGATATCATTAAAGCATGTGATAATCCCAAAAACATCTGGTAGAATGTCGCAACAGAGGCTAGCGAGGTCCAGGATGAATTTAGTAGAAAGACTTATAACGCATCTAATGATACCGGGTCACAAAGGGAAAAAACACTTAAGAACAAGTAAATTAATGTCCGGACGATTTTATACTGCAGTAAATCTCGTTGACAAGGCTTTTGATAGGATTAGCCAAGACGGTTCCAATCCAATACAGGTTTTAGTGAAGGCAGTGGAAAATTCAGCGCCAAGAGAAGAAGTTATGACGCTTCTTATAGGGGGGCAGAGAATCGCAAAACAAGTAGACACAGCACCTATTCGAAGAGTAGACCTTGCACTTAGATGGATAGCAGAGGGAACATATCAGCTTTCTGCAACTGGTAAAAAAGCGGATCAGGCACTCTACGAGATATTAACCCAGGCTGCCAACAACCAAGATATAGTCTTTCCGATATCAAAAAGAATAGATACAGAGAGACAAGCATCTTCAAGCAGATAATGGTTTTAGATTAAGGAGATATTTTTTTTATAAAAAGAAGGAAACCAGTATGCAGAATTCCATTGCTTTCAGGTCTTAATATGTCCCGTTCTATCTCCGTTTTCCAATTTATCTCATTGTTTTGAATTAGTCTTTCCACTGCGAAGTTCTTCGGAAGGCTCCTCATGGTCTTTTCAATCTGTATTATTGAGGGTGAGTAGGTGACTATTCTTGCTCCAACAACGAAATTTTTTTCTATTTTTGGAATTACTTCCCACGGATCTGGCAAATCAACAATTCCGCAGTCAAAGCCCTTTTCCTTTATTCCGTTTCTTACATCTTTGTTTAAAAATTTTATATTATCAAGTTCAAATAAAGCAGCGTTTTTCGTTGCCACTTTAATAAATTCTTTTCTTAGTTCGTATGAATACACTTTTATTTCTTTGGAAAGATTTGCTATAACACATGCATTTACCCCGGATCCGCTGCCAGCGTCAAAAACTTTGCTGCCATTTTTTATGCCAAGATACATTATGATGCTTCCAATATCCTTGAGAGTTATTATCTGGGGAAGTCTTATAACTTTTTTAACAAGATCCGGAGCAGTTGGGTCAACAACATAAAAAATATTACCCGTATGAGTTTTTATCTTTGAACCTTTTTTTGCTTTTTTCAGCGCTTTTGATTTTATTATCCCGAATTGAGTATTGCTGTCTTTATCCTTATCTAAAAAAATGAAGCCTTTCTCATTAATAAGTAAAATCTTTTTACTGCTCATAAAACGTCCGAGATTATATTTACCATGCTTCCAAAGGATTTACCGTTTGCAATTTTCTGTGCATCTGTAATTATAAAAGTTATAGTTTTATATGCGCTTCCATATCCCATCGCATTTATAAAATCTTTTTTATTTATTATCTTCTTTTTTAGGATTTGTACTATTACCTTAGTATCGTTTTTACCATAATCACACAGAAACACATTTTTTTCAATATTTTTTGGATTTTTGAAGCCATTTCTACCAAGTAGATCTGTCATGCTCACAGGAGGACTTGCTTTACTTATATTCTCCAATCGTTTCTGCAGTTTAGGTTTATTTTCATTGCCAGTATCCGAACCTTTTTTATTTATAATGTTTTTTACGTCGTCTAAGCTTAAACTCTGTTCATATATGTAATCTGACTTTTCTCCAGTCTGGTTATCTTGCGCTGATACTTTTTTAATAAAGTCGGTAAGATTCTGGGATAGGTATCTTTCTGCAGACGACAAAGAATCCAGATTGATTACTTTTGATTCTCTTACTTTTGCAATTAATGTTTTTTCTTGGCTATTTAAAGTTTGCATTAAAATTTCCAATGCTTTTTCATGGTCTTTTTCAAGAAAGTAAACTGGGGAAGATCCAAACTTTCGTTGAGTTTTTCTTATTTCCCCCCTGGATACAAAATAATCGACTATTGTCTGGGCTTGAAGAGTGTCTTTTTCTATACTTTCCGCTATTTCTAGTACCATAGCAGGTCCTTTGTCGAGTCTTCCCATTATGTTATTATGAATTTCATTTATATCTTCCATTTTTAGTTATAACACATATCATTTATATCTTGCAAATTTTAATATTATTAGTATATCTGGCATGGTATTAAAGTACGGCAGTTTCATAAGTATCTGGTCTTTAATAAAACATATATCAGCCCGGAGAACACTATGATTTTATGAATAAGAAAGGACAGATTTTTACAATTGATCTTTTAATTGCATTGTTTATATTTCTGCTTCTTTTCACAACAGTATTGCTTTTTCTCTATTCGACTGCTGATATAAACAACACTTATTCCACTTACTACTCGCAGATAGCTTCTAATTATATAAATAACCTAGCTGTCCAAGGTGCCAATTCTCTTATAGGTTCGGTTGGATACCCTCAAGATTGGCCCTCGGTTTCGTGCAGCAGTATAAAACAAATGGGCGTGATGCATAATACTTTGGAGGCATCACCATCCAAGTTATACAATATTACGGCCCTGCCGGTTTCATGTCTTTCCGCACTTTTAAAGGGAGGGAATTCGTTTAATATAACATTTTACTATCTAAACAGTTCTATGTTGAAGATAAATTCGGTACCAATAACAGTAGGTTTCCCGATAGACTTTTCTGCTAGCTACATTGCGTCTATAGACCGATTTATAGTCCTATATCCTGGGAACGAAATAATACGACTTTCATACACGGAGTGGACATGAAAAAAGGACAGGTATTTACAATAGATTTGGTTGTAGGTAGTATAATAATCTTGAGTGTTATAACTTCTGCTTATGCTATAACGAACTATTACGTTTCGTTGAACAGCTCAATAACCACAAATAACAACTTCGTATCCTTAGTTTATTCCGCAATATCTTCTTTTTCTACAGTCTCCTCAACGGAAAATGCCATACTCCAATTTCAAAATAGTGGGTCTTCATCAGCGCTTTCTGATTATGTCTCTTCCGTCCTAGGCGCAGAAGTACACGGGCCATTCATGTTAAATATTCTAACTAAGAACAATTATTCCTCTTCCAATGTACCTAATCTGTTAATATTCTCCTATAATTCTGGCATTTCGTCATCATCATCCTACCTTCAATTCTACGAACCTATACTAATAACCAACTATAGCAGTGCATGCGGTTCCTCATGCAATCCCTCTCTTTCCGTAAAAAGCGTTTTTCCGTCTTATAATACCACTATAAACGCTATAAACTGTAACGTTGTTTACGACAATGGCAGTGCTACTGGCTGGACCATATTAAACAACACCCCCTCCGGAGACTGCACAATCGAGGTTCCTACCTATGCCAATCCGAACAATTACGACGTAGTTACAACTTCTTCTAGCGGTAATCCGACTGGCTCTGCGACACTGTATATACTCGGACTTGATCTTATACAGTTTAAAGTCGCAAAGTGACCTATAAAAACACTATAGATCTATTCCTTTCAATTGATCCAAGCTGGAATTCCATCTCGGAGAGCTGTGACTCCACGTCACCGCGGGAGATACCCACTCTGACTGCGAGGTTGTTAATGTTCACCAACAATTCGCTTAACCGTTTAGCTTTTTCAAAATCTACGTTATTTCTGTATTGGTTGTACAAGGTTATCTGTTGCAGTAATTTCTCATATAGACTCTTCACTTCCTCCTTTTTCCCCATATTTATCCCCCCTCATGTTTATACAGAGCCATTTTTACATAAAAAGAACCTCTTTGTATTACTAGAATATTACCAAGGAAACTTAATTTTTCATTTTAAAGTGACTACTCTGCAAAGTAAATCCCAGAGGCCTTCTGTTCGACATCAAGTCTACTTCCCCTCTGATTTATTCTCGGCCTGCCACTGTCTTTATCTCTCCGTATGGTGATGTCTACCTCTTTAAGGAAATTGTTTATAGCTCTCCCAGTTCCTTCAATATCGTCTGTCATACCGTTTACTCCTTTTTGTCCCTTAAAAAGTATGCTTCTTGGACACGTCGAATCAAGGAATGCTAAGTCATGGTCTACGATTATGGCGCATTTGCTTCTTGCAGATATGAATGAAGAGATTATACCCATACATTCCAACCTATCCTCAATATCAAGATTTGCAGATGGTTCATCGATAAGGTAAATATCTGCCTCCTGCATCAGCGTAGTTATTATCGCTAGTTTCTGCAGTTCTCCTCCTGATAAGTTTTGGACGTTTTTGTTGATTATCTTATTCACTCCAAGTTTGTTTATTGAAGAAACTATCCCCATATCGTTCTGGTAATCTGGGTTTATGTTGATTAATGCATCGCTTACCAGCATATCAAACGGTTTTAATACTTGAGGTTTATACGCAATTTTTATCCCCAGCTCAAGTTTTCCTATACTAGTCTCCATTAATCCCGCAAGTGCTTTTATAAATGTGCTCTTTCCAATGCCGTTTTCCCCTATTACTCCAATCACATCGCCTCTGAAAAGTCTTCCTCCTTTAGTATCAAGCGTGAAGTCCTGAAGTTTTACAGTGAATTCTGGCCATGATATAAATGGTTCGTTTGTAGTTGGCGGAAGAGTCTTCTTTATCTTTATGCTATAATCTCTAAACCTTACGTTCTCTGTCGGTAGATATCCGTCAAGATAAGTGTTTATACCGTTTCTCGAGGGCATTACGTGGGAGGAGATACCATAGTTAGCCTCTGAGCCGTACAAAATCTGTATAAAATCAGTTATATAATCAAGCATGACAAGGTCATGCTCTACAACCACTACAGTTTTTTCTTGCAAAGCCTCCTTTATCTTAGTTGAAACATCCAATCTTGCACTTATATCAAGGTAATTCATAGGTTCATCAAAAATGTACACATCAGCATCCTCATCCATTACTTTGGCTATTTCTACCAATTGTGCTTCTCCTCCAGAAAGTGTTTCGGTGTCTTTTTTAAGTAAATCTTTAGTTATTAATCCAAATCTGTTTACTTTCACCAAGTCATTGACTTTTCCAGTCTGATCAAATGACTGTTCTTTTTTTACCACTTTCAGACTGTTTGAATACAGTTTCGTAAGATACGGCTGTATATCTTTTCCTCTAAACTCTTTTATTATCTCCTCATCAGTATAAGTTTTGTTAAAATTACCAAAGTTAGGCATCAGGCTATTCGAGATAAGCTTTATATTTGTAGTTTTACCTATTCCATTCCTACCTATCAATCCAACCACTTTGTTTTCTATAGGCGTTGCTATACTGAATGTTCTAAAGGAGTTAACTCCATACTGAAACGTGAGTTCTTTTGCCATCTCATCTGGAAGGTTGATTATCCTTATCGCATCAAATGGACAGCGTTTTACACAGATCCCACAGGATATGCACAGGCTTTCGGTTATTGCTGCTTTTCCATTTTCTCTGGCATAAACAGTGTCTTTTGCACCTTCTCTTACTCTAGGACATACCTCTGCACATATGTAGTTACAGTTGTCTGGTGCCTCACATTCACTTTCTTTTATAACAGCTACTCTCATTTCGTTAATACACTCTCTTTATTCATATATAATCTTTATATTCGCCCATCTTCCATTATTTCTATCTAATTCTTGTTTACAGTAACTCAACCATATATATTTTTATTTTTACCAGACTATACTATATAATGGATAAATATGATACAAACTGTTCTATAATGGAACACAGAACAATATCAAGCATGACTAAGGATGGACATACAGACGCAGAGATTAAGGAGATATTATCAAAATATAAAAAAGTGGCCGTAATAGGCATGTCAAGGGAGGAAGGTAAAGCCAGTCACGAAATTCCAAGCTATCTTATCCGAAAGGGATATGATGTCATCCCTGTTAATCCAAACACTGATTCCATTCTTGGCAGAAAATCATATAACTCCATAGGGGAAGTAACTGATGATATAGACATTGTAGATGTTTTCAGGCCATCCGAAAAGGTTTTGGCCGTGGTGAAAGACGCCATACTTAAAAATCCAAAAGTAATCTGGCTACAGGAAGGCATATCAAATGATGAGGCAAGAAAAGCGGCGGAGGGAAGTGGAATACTATTCGTGTTTAACCGGTGTATGATGAAAGAACATATTCGCCTTTTTGGAGAATAAGTATTTAAAGTATAATCCACTAAGCTAGGTATGTCAACTTCGGTGTGCAAATGCTATAAGTGTGGCTATAAATTCAACTATGAGTTTATATTTGGTGCATCATTCCACAGTATAAGACTGGGCACAAAGAGAATATTCCGCTGCCCAAAATGCAAGACACTCCAGAAGTTCTATTTAATGGATAAAGGTCCGAACAAATCACTAAAAACTTACGGAGACAGTTCAGAGCTCGGTATAGGTGCAAAAATGTGGGCCGTAATTCTATTACCTACGTTGGTGCTTACGTTCTTTGGAGCATTTTCCTTCAGTCTGTTCATAAAACCAGTATATCTCCATCTCGTTTTAATTATTTTGGGGATAGCATGGCTGTTTGCATCCTTAGTGTATATTATATTCACGGTCGGACCTAAGAAGGGTAAGTGATGGTATATAATTTTATACTTCCAAGCCCTGGCAGTATCGACATAGCGTCCATTATAATGTTTCTCACAGGGGTTTCACTCATATTTCTGGGGATATTTGGAAGGAGAAAAAACGAGAATACGAGGGGGATAAAAAACACTTCCTATATTCTGATAGTAACAGGTTTAGTTATCATAGTGGTTGGAATCTTCCTATTCTTTGCCCTAAGCGCGCCGTATAGTGTTATTATAGGAAATGGCTACATATATGTAAACGGCCCAATGATCGGGGGAGGTAGTATAAACGTAACATCAAATGAAATAGCCAATGCCTACGTCGGGAATATAGTTACTGGAAACCTAACTATATCCGTAAGAACAGGGGGAACCAGCATCGGTAATTTAAACGCAGGTAAGTTCTTGCTTAGTAACAACGCGAGTGCTTATCTTGCGTCAGAAAACAACACTGATGTGATAATTAGATTAAAAAGTGGAGAATACTTTATAATCGGCAACAATGATACATACCTCTTGGCATCCACCGTGTCTAGGTACGTTTATAACATTAGTGGATACCCTCCATGAATATACATAAAAAAGCATTTATTCTACGTTCTTCTTCATTAAAACATGACCGAATATACATTAAATAACAAGTTCAATAGCCCGTTCAATAAGGTTCAGTTCGGAGTTTCGATTGGAGAGAGGAACCAGCTTGAAGAGTTTTCAAAAGTTCTGAGAAGCGGTGCAAGAATGGTGGAGGTCGACATCGCCAGCGTGTATGGTCTTATGAGAGAAGAGGGAAACGCGGCAGACACTATAAGCAAGACTGAAAGAGAGGCTATTGCCAATCTCGCAAAAGTTAATGATGTTGATTTAAGCGTCCATGCTCCTTGGGCACTGAATTTCTCCAGTTTAAATCCTGAGTCCGGGAAGAAAGACGCGGCGTATGGGCATCTGGTTGAGAATGAGATTGGTGCGGCCCTGCAATTTGCGGACGATATAGGAAAAAAGATGGGCAGAAAAAACATGCCTGTAATATTTCATGCTTCTTCAGATAATTTCTCTGATCCAGATAGGAATCTTATATATTCAGTTTATGATACAGAAGAGAAAAAAGTTCTTCAGGTACCGTCACAGGAGATTGATCTTGGGGTGGGATCATTGAACCTGTCCGATCCAAGCGAAAGAAAACTCAAGGCAGAAAAAGCGTTTTCCGAAATTTACGGTGACGAACTTTACAATAAGATTTTCGGAAACAAAAACAATAAATCCCTAGGACTTGTCTCGGATGAGGGGAAGGTAATATTAAAACCAGAAGGAGCCTTCGAATTTCAAAAGGCAAAGTTTTCACAGCAGTTTGCACAAGAGAGATCTAGTATTAGTTTAAATCTTAGAAATCTCGAATATCAAAGGCTGGATGCGCTAAGAAGGATGGGGGCTGCAAAGGCCAGTTCGAATCGCAAGGAATTAGAGGAGGCACAGAAAGATCTGGAAGATTCCGAAAGCATGATTAAAAATATCAAAGAAAAGAGAGAGGAGCTTAAAATACAAGAAAAAAACATTGCAACTAAGTTCGTACCATATGATGAAATTGCTCCAAAGCTAGCCGCAGAAGGGATTACAAAAGCAGCGATGTTTTCATATAAGAACACAGAGTCAAAACCAATTGTGCTAGTTGAAAACCCGATGTCTCCTAATATGTCCCTTAGCAATCCAAAGGACACTGCCGAGGCTGTTAAAATTGCAAGACAGAATTTCGCAGAAGAGCTACAGCAGAAGGAACATATATCTCGTGGGGAAGCTGAAAGGATAAGCAGCGAATTAATAGGGATAAATCTTGACGTAGGGCACGTAAATGTGTTCAAATCTTATATAAATCCAAAGACTGGAAAGCTTTATTCGGATAAGGATGTAGTTGAGATGTCAAAGTCAGCTGCGGACTATCTGAAACGATATCATTTAAATGATAACATGGGTAACAAAGATAACCACCTCCCTCTTGGACAGGGAAACGCGCCGGTAAAGGAGATATATGACGCCATGATGGAAAAAGGTCTTGACGTTCCTGCGATAATGGAAGTTTTCGGAGGTTTGGGAGGGCTGGAATCTGGCACGATTCAATCCCTGCAGTACATGGGCGCTCCAATATACGGAAATGTACCATACGTTTCACTTCCTTCTTATTTAGGGCAGCCTTATTCATCAATAGTGGGAGACTATTCATCATATTCTAATCTTGGTCTTAAACAGGACCTATTCTCGTATGGCGGCTTTTCTAATATATTCCCAGCAGCATGGAGATGATACATGGAAAACAAGGGAAATCAAGGTTTCTCGGGGGCACCGATGGTTTAATGGAAGAAAACAACGAAAAAGGAAGGTTGGAACTAAAAGGGTATGATGGGGCGTATAAATTTGCAAAAGGAATCTTCGAAGCGTATCCTAAAATAATGAAAACTATTGTTTTGTTTGGATCCTACAGCAAGGGAAAGCAGACGGAAGACAGCGACGTCGATGTAATGGTAGTAATGGATGATGTTTTGAATAAGCTTGACGAAAAAGTCCAGTCTCTTATATTCTCGGACGTCGACAGGCTTGTCAAGGGAAGTGAGATAAAGCTTCACATAAACTTTGTAACTTTAACAGCTTTTTGGAGAGGGGTTATAGCAGCAGACCCGGTTTCCGTGAATGTGTTGAAATACGGTGTTCCATTAATAGATACTGGTTATTTTGAGCCGTTGCAGGCACTTTTAAATATGGGCGAGATCAAACCGACGGAAGAGTCAATCTATGCTTCACTCACCAGGAGCGAGCTATATTCAAATTCCGCAAGACTAAAACTTGCAGGAGTGGTGACGGACATGTATTGGGGAGTAGTTAACTCGGCTCAGGCCGCATTAATGAGACAGGGTGAAATTCCTCCTTCTCCAGAGGTTATACCGGAAATGCTGAAAAAACTTGAAAAAATGGGACTGATAAACGAAAAGTATCTCACCGATTTCAATGAAATATTCGAGTTGGGTAAGAGGATATTTCACGGCGAAAAAATAGAAATAAATGGTGAAAAGGCACAGGAGCTTCTAGTCAAGGGTATTGAGTTCAATTCCAAAATGGCAGAATTAGCAAAATCTAAATAAAAATATTTATAAGGATTCCCGTAATAGCACTTACACCGGCTATAAGTAATCCTACCCCAGCAGTCTTTAGCCCGTCTTTTATCCTGTCTGCCTTTTTCTCAATATGGTATCCTCCCAAGTATGCTAATATCGCTAAGCTCAGTGCAAGAGAAATTATACTATCTGAGAAATTCCGAGAAATTCCGATAATGGAATAGATAATATACGGTATCAAGACGATAAAACTCCCAAGTAACGTGGAAAGGAAACTTACCTCGGCATATATCAAGTTTTTGAATTTTTTCATCCTAGTCATCTTGTTTGGGTTGTAATCCCTAGCGAACAAAACTCTTCCATACTCCTTTATCTGCTGGCCCAGTACGAAGTTCTCGGCATTGTACGTCGAGAAAAAGTTCGAAAGTGAGCCGCTGATTCCCACTAACAAAATAGACGCAAAAGTGAGTTGGTAGTTATGAAAAAATGATATCCCAAGTGATATACCCAACCCTAGAAATAATCCATCGCTTAATCCGAGGATTATATATCTACTTCTTGATTTTTCCATTGGAACTGACTGTCGCTTCGTCTAGGCTGTTTATAACGGCACCCCTATCCTTCAGTGCCTTTTGCACACCTTCAAAGTTTATTTTCAAGCCTTCTATGACTATTTTTAGACCTTCTGTGTGGATGTCAACCTCTACAACCTTTATAAAAACATTACCATTTCTAACGTATTTTGCTAGGTCGTTTGCCAAATCTATTATGTTATATTCTCCAATAGGCTTTACAGCATCAATAACTATTCTGGTTAAATACATACAATGTGTATTCTATGAAGGTTCTTGTTAATAAACCTTTATTTGCCACTTTTAGTATATTTTTATCCAAAAATCGATTTTTGCAAATGTTTAAATACTAGAATTTTTAGTAGATAAATATGTCATTTGAAAGAAGAGCACAAGGCTTGCCAATCAATACAATTATATTGATTGCAGTGGGTTTGCTTATTTTGGTATTGCTTATAACTTTCGTTTTGGGAGGTTTTAAGGGGTTGGGGGCTGCTTCGCCTGCCAGTTCAACATTATCTACGTTCTCTGCCACGTGCTCCTCTTATTCTACGGTCGTGCCTGCTAGTTTAGGTTTTTCAGACTGGTGTACTGATGTCGTTGCGAATCCGTCAGGATCTGGAGTTTATCACTGTTATTCTGATCTGTCCGTTGCGCCAGGGACAACACAGACGGCAAATCCGACAACCATAGTCCTTAGCAATGGAACAGAGGTAGGTTACACTGACTGTCAAGCTGCATATCCTTAGAAAATCTGCTTTAAGTCAAACACATAAAAAGCTTTTATTTGTGGTCGAAGTATTTTATAGATGGCTTCAAAACAAGGTACAACGCTTAGTAATATCTTAGCCATAGTGTTGTTGATAATCATTCTAGTGGCTGTCTTCTATGGATTTAAATCTCACATAATGGTTTTTAATTCGTGTTATTTTTCGAATTCTACATTAGCAGTCAATAGCAATGGACCATTTTGCCTTGCGAATAATGTTATCAACATAATAATAAACCGATCAATACTATCCTACTATTCGAATTCTACATTAGCAGTTCATAACCAAAACGTTTCAGCACTACCATTTTCTTTTTTGGACGGGAAACCGTATATAACAGTGTGGAATGAACCCTCCAGTATAGGTTTGGATTCGTATTCATTTTTAACCATACCTGATACTTTTAAAGTCCACATGCAATATAATGCGACTGCAGACACATATTTTATAGTAATGACAAATCAGCAGTATATATCTTGGGTTAGAAACGGGGGCAGCCTTGTAAACGATACAACGCTTCTAACAAAGGGAAAGAATGTTGCTGTTTGGTTTAATGAAAGCACTGGTTGCGCTGGATATGTTGCAGTAATAGAATCCACAAATAAGCAGCCGGTTTCCATAACTCCTAATGAGCAGATATTGTATGATCCGGCAAGCGCCCCGACTGGAGCGTGTATTACATAGAGTAGTCAATTTTAAATCCTTTAATGTTATATTAATACTATGGAAGTTGATGTTTTTGACGCGGTAAACGAATTGAAAAGTTTTTATGATGAGAATTCAGCCCTCTCTAAAATAAGTGGTTTGGTAAATTACAAGAAGGTTGAGATTAGCATGGAATATAAGGAAGGAGTTATACGAATAAAAGTTCAACATCCTCTTTCAATAAAAGTGTATAAGATATATAACATACTTATGAGACTTTTCCTTATAAAATCCGTCAAATTGACGATGGATTTTATCGAAAATAACAAACAAAAATCCGTATCGAAACAATTCGGCCCGAATGAAAACATAGATCCTATAATAGAAGACTTAAGGGGATTGCCACATGATACTATCTCCGATATAGTAATCGATACCGATTATTTTAAACTTGTGGAAACACAAGATATGAGCGACAATGTCTCTATAATGCTAAAGAAAAACGGAAAGAAAGAACTTTTTAAAAGTTTCTCAAATTATCTTTTCCCGTTCATAAATATGCCTGCAAACGAGTCTTTAAAAGAAGAAATATCTTTTTTAAAGAGTAACGATGAGTTAACTGTCGATATATCTATGAGAGTGGATAACTCACCGATGGGTATAAAATCAAAAAAAGTAAAATTAGTTTAAAAAAATGGAAAATCTAAAGACAGGTCTTAAATCCTTTGATGAATTATCCGGTGGGTTGGACTACAGAAAAACATACGCCTTATTTGGTAATAAAGAATCTGGCAAAGAACAGTTTATCTATAAGCTTGTACAGTCTGCCCTCTCTAATAGAAATGCAGTCGTTTATGTTTTGACCTCTAAATCTTATTCTGAGCTTATAAACGAATTCAATGCGAGAACTATCCCTATAAACCAGTATCTTGGTCAAGACTTTAAGATACTTGATGATTTCAGCAGAACCAATTCTCCCAGCATGACAGATAATTCATATGCCAAGATCCTAAACGGCCCAGTCGACTTGACAGGTCTGTCAGTTGCGCTCTCAAATACTAATAGCGATTTTTTAAAAGATGCGAAGACTGTTATAAACATCTTTGACAATCTTTCAAACCTTTTAATATACAATAACCCGTTGACAGTTTACAGGTTCCTACAGTTTATATGTGGAAAATCGAAGTTAGCAGGAGTAACTACAGTATTCTCGGTTGATACGGCCATGCACTCTCCAGACGTCATAGAAACCATAAAGAATTTATCTGATGCAATCATAAGCTTAAAGCTCGAAAATGGGAAAAGATATTTCACTTTATCTGGTACTAGCAGAGAAGTTTTAGACTTTAAGGAAATAGATTGAATACATTTAAAAAGATTGGGAAACATAGAATGATATGGTCGAATATAAGGGTTTAGATGGATTGCCTGAAGAAATAGACCCCTATTTTGGTATAGCAAAACTCGATGAACAGTTGAAAGGGATTCCATCAAAAAAAATAGTCCTTATATCAGCTTCACCGTCGGTTGGAAATGAAGTTTTTGGTTATCAGATAATAAGTAAGAACGTAAACTCCAACGTAAAAACTGTAGTGTTTCTGAATAGAACTTCTCCACAGTCGTATCTTACGGAAATGAAAGAATATGATTTACCATCGAATAATAACTTGGTTATAATAGATGCATATAGCGGAATAACCGGTATAAAATCAGACGAGACCGACCATGTAAGAGTTATAGATAACCCATATGACAAAGAGGAAGTTAAATCCAAAATAGTCTCAGAACTTAAGAAGGGTTACGGCCTTCTGGTCATAGATTCACTTTCACTACTGATAGATTTCTTCGACTTCGACTATGTAAATTCGTTGGTAGCTGCCATAAAGAAATCCATTGAGGAAAACGATTCAGCAGCAGTCTTCCTGTTTACGGATTGGGGATACGAAAAGGAAAGCCTGCAGAAGTTAAGTTCAAATTCCAATTCCACTATAGAAATAAAAGGTATAGAAAAACGGGTTATATTCGGACAGTATTTTGCGGTTCTTAACTGTGACTGGCTTGAATCTAAGCAAGGGTTCTCAGCAGTCTTATTCAAGGCGATGAAGCCTGGAGGAATAAAAGTGTATTTCCCGAAAATACTTGTAACAGGCCCTACGGATGCGGGTAAAAGTTCATTTATACACAGTGCTTCCAAAAACGCAGTCAGCGTAGATAAACTCGGTGGTACAATAGCGTTAGACCATGGTAATGTTGATTTTGAGGGTTATCGCGCGGATTTATTTGGTACACCTGGGCAGGAAAGATTCGATCCTCTTCTAAAAATGTTGGGAGGGGAGGCTATAGGCGTTTTCCTTGTAGTGGACTCGACAAAACCAGAGCAGTTTCCGAGAGCTATAGAAATGCTTAGAAAGACGGAAACATATGGTTTACCTGTGGTAGTTGTCGCTAATAAATCAGATTTAGAAGGGGCATTGGGAAAAGAGGAAATAAGAGAAAAGCTTCATCTTGATTCTAATATTACTTTAATACAGACTTTTGCACAGGATTTGTCAAAGGTTGATCCAAACGAGCCGACAAAATTAAAAGAGGCAGGAATACACGAAGCTCTTTCAGCTCTTTTCAAACAATTGACATAGTTATTTAAAGAGGCAAATTATAAATTAGTTATGGCTACAAAATCCGAACAATTGAAAAGTGTTTTACAGAGATTAAGCACGGTTGGTGGAATAAAGGCCTCAGCAGTGATATCTTCAAACGGTTTGCCAATGGTTTCATTAATGCCTGAAGATGTAGACCCGAATACATTCGCGGCAATGCTTGCTTCTATGGTTGGTTCGGCAGAGACTGCTTTAAAATCACTTGGAGCAAAGAATACACTCGATAGAGTAGTAGCTGAGTCGAAGGATATACGGGTTGTCGCAGTACAAGCTGGCACGGACGCTATCTTGACTATAATGATTGACCCAAATACTAATTATGGTTTGATTCTTCTAGAGTCGAAGAAGGCTTCTGACGAAATAGCGACCATAATGAAGCAATGATTGACTGAAACCATACTGCGTCCAATTGCACCCTAAATCCTAGCCATTATCTGTTTTAGAGCGTCTTTACAATATCATTGAGTTTATCAATATTATCCTGATTTATTGCATCTATGATTGCTAATTTACTCTTTTTTCTTATTTTTATCTTTTCCCCACTTTTGATTACTTTTACCTGTTCTCTCTCTAAGTCTACAGGCATCTTTCCGTTTTTTGGTTCAAAGTTTTCATAGTATCCTTTTTTGATATATACTATCTCATAATCTCTAAATTTTACCGTCTTCACGGATTTACTCTGTCTATGAGTGTACCATTCTTCCATAACGGTATAGTGTTTTTTTAGTTTAAATCAATTACTATATGATATGTTCAATCTACTTAAAATTTATTTTTACGGGATACTTATTTATAACCTGCCGATTAAAAGATATAATGTTATGAGCTCAGGTTGCGTAACCTGGCATCGCGTAAGCCTGGAGAGCTTATGGGAGCAATCCCTTGAGGGTTCGAATCCCTCCCTGAGCGTTTATTTTGTCTGTGTAAAAGGTCATTTCTCCTCGTACAGCTTTCTGAGTTTTATGTCTTCAAGTCTTTCGTTTATGAAATCTTCTATTTTAAGGTTATAAGCCGTCTTGCCTTTTCTATTTCTTACTGCAATCGTATTCTTTTCTTCTTCTTTGTTTCCTATGATTATGATGTAGGGGATTTTTTCAAGTTGACCTTTCCTTATTTTGTAGTCAAGGGTTCCGTTTTCAAGTTCATTATCAACTCTTATTTCACTACTCTTCAACTTTTCTACTATCTTTAAAGCATACTCATTGTTTTTTTCTGTAATAGTTAATACTCTGACCTGTACAGGAGAGAGCCAAAATGGAAGTTCTCCCTTCGAGTTTTCCAATATTATCCCCATAAATCTTCCGATAGTACCCATTATTGACTTATGTATGACTATTGGAAAGTGCTCTTTATTGTCACTGCCCACATATTTTGCATCGAATCTTACTGCAAGATTAAAATCTAGTTGGATGGTTGATACTGCATAGGCATCTTCCGGTTTGCCGCTAAAATCAAGCGCATAAATGTCTATCTTTGGCCCGTAGAATGCACCGTCTCCTTCCTTAATTTCGTAATCGTAGCCCTTCTTCTCTATAGCAGCTTTAAGTATAGACTCTCCTTTGTCCCAAAGTGCTTCTTCTCCTATCCTTTTTTCTGGCCTTGTTGCAAGTTTCATTATTGGTTTTAGGTTAAACTTGTCATATACTTCATCCATCATATCAAACGTTCGCATTATCTCGCCTTCTATCTGATCCTCTGTCGCGTATACATGCGAATCATTCTGTTCCATAAGCCTAGTTCTGAATAATCCATCCAACGTTCCTTCAAGCTCATATCTATGCAAGAAACCATAATCTGCAAGTCTCATCGGTAATTCTCTATAGCTTCTGGTTCTAGCTTTAAATAAAATTACCGAAAATGGACAGTTCATTGGTTTCAAACCGTACTCTTCATCAGATTCAAATGGAGTAACCTTAAACATATTTTCTCTGTATTTGTCAAAATGTCCGCTTATTTTCCATAAGTCAACTTTTGCTATCAGAGGTGTTATTATCTCTGAATAATCATATTTCTTGTCCAGCTCTCTGGCAAATTTGAGTAGTTCATTATAGACTATCGTTCCCTTTACGGTGAAAAATGGGGATCCGGGTGAAAGGTCAGAAAATTCAAATAATCCGAGCTCTTTTCCTATCTTTTTATGATCATGCTCTTTTCTTTCCTCCACAAGTTTGATATATTCCTCAAGTTCTTTCTTAGATGGAAAACTTATGCCGTATATCCTTGTCATCACTTCTCTTTTACTATCTCCCTTCCAGTATGCTCCGGCAACTTTAAGTAGTTTTATAGCAGATAGGTAAATTGTCGAAGGGATATGTGGGCCTCGGCACAAATCAAAAAAATCTCCATTTTTGTATATACTCAAGCCTTCATCTACCTCATTTATTATTTCAAGTTTGAATTTATTATCCTTCAGAAGTTCCTTTGCCTCTTCCTTTGAGATATCCTTCCTTTCAAATACTAAGTTTTCCTTTGCAATTGCATACATCTCTTTTTCTATCTTTTCAAGATCATTATCGCCTGTTTTTATGTTGTATATATCATAATAAAACCCTTCTTCAATAGCAGGCCCTATACCAAGTATTGCTTCGGGATAAAGTCTCTTGACCGCAGTTGCCAAAACATGTGCAGACGAGTGCCAAAACACCTTTTTACCCTCCTCATCATCGAAAGTGAGGAATTTTATCTCACCATCTTCATCTACCTTTCTTGATAGGTCAATTAGTCTACCATTAATCTGTGCAACAAGCAGTTCTTTCATAGGGACATTGAACTCCTTGGCTATCTCCCTGGCAGTCTTACCTTTCTCTATATCTTTTTCCGATTTTTTGTATAAGATCTTCATTTATTTTATATAAAATTGCATATATTAATAATTAAATTATTTTAGTCATATTAAATAATGTATTAATAACCAAATATAGTATAACTTGTATGTTAGGTAATAAGAAGGGTATGGAGCTAGGGATAACTATAATAGTAATTATAGTGATTGCGTTAGCTTTATTGGTTATACTGTTGTTCCTTCTTAAGAGTGGAATATTTACACCGATTACCGGTTTGTTGAAATCTTCTCCGAACACAACTAGTATTAATAACTCACTTCCATAATTTTGAATATAAACTATTTTAATGTTTTTCTAGTGATTTTTACGCAGGCTGCACACTCAGCATTTGAAGTAATAAAGATTATAGTTTTTACCAGACTTTATTCTGAGCGTTTTAGTTTTGCTAGTCGAAGTTGTAGCATTTGAACATAGAGTTTTGTAGCTAGATATTATAGGATAGATTACAAGTGAATAGTTGCCAGAAGATGACTGTACTCTTATGCTGTCATTTAAATATTCCGTGTAGTTTACGCTGTTAAAGTTTATAGTCCAGCTGTAAATTATACTTGGAAAAGGTGTACACGAGGAAGAGCAATTATACGCTGTAAAATTGGTTGTGACTTCAGAAAATTGCCCAGTGCTTGAAGTTTTCAGGTCATTTGTTAATCCGTTTAGATTACTCATTATATAAGTCCTTATAGTTGAATCAAATATGAGTAGTATGACTATGGCTATTATTGCAGTTATTAACACCCAAGCACTGAAATTTATTTGTCCCTTCATACATTTAATTTATATATTAATATGATTGGCAAGGTATAAGAGGGTTTTTTATGAAAATACAGACTCCGCTGTAGTTTTATCCCTGCAAGTTTCGATATCGACAGGTTGTTTGCTTGTACTATTTTTCTAATGCTAAAGTTGTCTTTGTATAAGAAGAAAAAATTGTTGGATATTTCGTCTACCTTTTTAATAAATGCGACTATACTAAAGTTACTCTGAAATCCAAAAGGAGGGTTCGAAACTATGACATCATATTTTTTGTCGATGTCAAATAGGTCTTTTTTGATTACGTTTACATTTTTAAGTCCGAGTTTCTCTACGTTTTTTCCAGCAATTTTGACTTGGAGTTCGTCAATGTCGTACATATCTATCTCTGATGCTCCAGACACGGCAGCGGATATACCAAGTATTCCGTCACCACAGCCAATATCAGCCACTTTCATCCCTTCAAAAGATAGATTTTGGCCTATAAATTCTGTAACTTCATAAGCAGTATCTATATCCGTGCCATACTGCTCCAGTTTTAATTTGTTACTTGTATTTCTCTCAAGTTTTGACAGCATTCTATAAAAATCATTTTTTTTCATCTTTAATCATTTCTGTCGCCAGTTCATAGGCGTCTCTTGCTTCAAATGTAGGTCCAACTCGGTCCTTTAAATTTATTATTAGCGAATCTATTTTTTCTATTTTTCCATCGCGTATCAGCTTTTTAATTTCGATTTTTAACCTATTCTTATCTATTTTCAGCAGTTTTTTATCCTTGATAATCTTGTCTAAATCTTCTCTATTTTCTAGTGCTATCACTTCCATCACTGAAAGAGCGCCTTCTTTGGTTATCTTCTCTTTCTTTATTTTTTCCAATATTTTTTCTATAATTTCCGGCTGAATCTTAACCCCAAATTTTCTTTTTATAAATTTCCAATTTTCAACAGCTATTTGTATTATCAGATTAAAGGGTAGGCCAGTGTTTTTATTAAGGTAAACTGCTTCGTCTAATTTTCTTGCAGATATCAATTGATCTAAAAATTCTCCAGATATTCCAAGCGAATCTTTTACAGATTCAACAGTCAATCCTTTATAATTTTCGGCATTTGAAAGCGTCTTGTCATCTATTTTTATTATTGGTAAGTCTGTTTCTATATACATCCTGTCTTTTCCACCCATTGGCCTGAGGAATTTTGTCGTGTTATCTTCCTGCACAAGTCTGACTTCTGAGGGTACATCCGTAAGCAGACTTTTTATTCGATTTTTTATGGATTCAACTACTTGTTCTTCGTAATTTTTATCGCATATCGAAAAAATAAAAGCATCTTTTGTCCTACAGCCAAGTTTTTCAGCTATCCTGCGTTTTGTGTCTTCTGTTATCCCATAAGCAGGGAGTTCATCAGAATGTATTATACCATAATTTAATTTTATTTTAAGGTAGTCACTGATTTCACTGCCAAAACGCTTTTTTTCACAGATGTAATTACCTAAAACTCCTGCGAAGCCATTCAATTTCATGGCTATTATATTCTTTCCCAGGTTTACGGCATTTTTAATAATGTTCGAGTCGGTGCCAAAAAACACCTCCTTTATATCAACTGGTTCTAGAGCTAAATCGTCTTTAAGATAGCCAAACTCAGTCTTCATCTTTATGAGATTTTCCTGTCTTTTTGCCTCGTTTAATATCACTTTATCCATTTCCCTTATGTTTTGGAACCCTTTTAATTCAACTCTTTTTCCATTTTCTATTGACAAATTTACGTCTTGTCTTATTGTCCCTATACCCCTTTTGACATTGAAAAGCCGAGTGAACTTTCCAAATTCTAGCGCGATCTCCTTCGCTTCGTTCTCGTCGGTATCTATTACTCCCGTTGCTATTTCTATGAGAGGGATTCCTATTCTGTCTAGAAAGTAAACAGTCTGGTTTGCATCGTCGCTTTCCTTTCGTGCAGAATCTTCTTCTAGAGATATGGTATCTATCTTTATTTTTTGATCCCCAAATTGAAAAGATCCATTCACAGAAACTGTTGCCGTTCTTTGGAACCCTGTTGTATTAGATCCGTCAACAATCGTTTTTCTCATAAAAACTAGGTTTTTAAAAATGTATGCGTTGAGCGCGTATGAGATGTTTACAGCTGCTGAAAGTGCATCATTATCTATATTGCGTGGCGGTTCTTCATCGATGTCTATAAGGCAATCCGTGTCATTAAAAAACTTGTATGTTATATTTTTCATTTTTTGACCTTCGAATTCGGCACTAGTGTCGATTTTTCCACTTTCTCCAAAAGACGGTCTTATAATACGTTTTATTTCCCCAAAATCTTTGTTCTCTTTTATTTCAGATTTACATCTACAGAAAAGCTTGCCAGACGCAACCTGGACATGCCATTCAAAACCACACTTTATTTTCATATTAAGAATTCATCTGTCCCGCTTCGTTCTTTCATTTCACCTGCAAGTGGATTTAGCATGGTTTCCTTGACATTTTTTAAATTCTTAGACTGGCCCAATGCAAACATCATTTTTACGAAGGCTGTTTCGGTTGTCATATCCCCAACGTAAATGATGTTCTCAAATTTAGATATCTCCCTTAAAGTGCTGTAGACAAATTTGTTAGTCGTCCCGTAAACAGTTTGCGATGTTACAGTTATTGGTATTCCTTTATTCTCTGCGTTTTTTAATGAGGGTATGATAGTTTTTTCTTCTAACGGCAGGTTACCAAAGCCGGTTGCAGCTATAACAATCCCATGTACTTTATTCTCCACATAATAATCTATTATGTCTCCCTCCATGGATGGATAGCTGTATATCAATTTTACTTTACTGTCTATCTTATCATTAAGTCTAGTTATATTGTTTTTTCTTATTCTCTCATCCAATACGTCTATAAATCTTCCATCAGGATATACTTTTGCCAAAGGCTTCATATTTATCGGCCTGAATGCATCCCTTCTTTCGGTATGCATTTTTCTTGCCTTATTTCCCCTTAATATATAATTATATTCATCATTAAGGTTAGCATGCATACATATGACTGACTCTCCCACATCGAAATTTTTCGCGGTTACAGCCGACATTAGTAGGTTAGTAGAAGCATCCGAGGAACCTCTATCAGTACTTCTTTGCGAACCAGTGAATACGATAGGAACAGATAAAGGGTTTAAGATAAATGACATTGCAGATGATGCAAAATGCATAGTATCTGTACCGCTCGTCACTATCACTCCTTTACTACCCTCTTGTATAGAAGAATAAGCCTCCCTTGCAATATTTACCCAGTCAGACGGTAGCATGTTCTCAGATAATTTCTGCATCAGACTGACTACAGCTATCTTCCCAAGATCTTTCAGACCTGGGGCAATCTTAAAATAATAACTACTGTCTACTGAAGGTGAAACCCCGCCTGTTTTGTAGTCTATCTTTGAGGATATCGTTCCACCAGTAGTTATCAATGTCAAATCTGCCCCCTTAGTTTTTACTTCCAAAGTTGTCTTATTTTCTTTTTCGATCTTGTTTTTTTCAATCAATGATACACTGTTTATGTCCTTATGTTCTAATGCTATGTCATATCCTGATTTGAGTTTTACTATCAATAAGTTTTCATCAGTCTTTATAAATTCACCATTGAATTCCTGGTTATCTATTTTTATATTTACCAAATCTCCAAATGAAAAATTTTCCAGACCAGCCTTTTTATCTTTCATGATAATACTTATTATTCACACATTTTAACGTTTTTCTCTGCGTCTAGAGTGTATACTTTATTACAATAATCCTTTTAAATGAAAAGATACTACTATTGTTATTTAAATAAATAGAATAAATTTGAATGTTGGGGAACATTCAAATTTTAATCGTAACGTTGTAAGTTTGGGTCACTTACTTGTTTTTCTTAATAACATAAAACATGTTGGGAATATAAAGCTTTCGTTTTTGTTTCCAACATAAGGAGGGAAAAAATGGTAATGGATTTGCTTGTTGAAAGCGCACTAAAGGCCAGTAGGGAAGGCAGTATAAATGAACCTTTGTTCAATCAGGCCCTTATAAAGGTAATGGGGGTAGGCGGCGGTGGAAATAATATGGGGAATTGGCTCTTTAAGAAAGGGGTCAAAGGGGCGGAAGTAATTCTAGCTAATACCGATCAAATACAGTTGAACGCAAGGAATGCAGACAAAAAGATTCTTATAGGGAAGGAGCTCACAAGAGGATTGGGGGCTGGCGGTTTTCCTGAAAGAGGAAAGATGGCTGCAGAGGAATCTTC
>JAJZNK010000024.1 GCA_021811735.1 Nanobdellota archaeon
AGGCATGTCTGAGCCAGAAGCCAGAATCAAGATTACGGAAATACTCATGGCAAAGAATAATGCGCTAGACGTATACATACTCGCAAATGCGCCAGTATTCTGCAGATGCGGGCATGAGATAGTCATAAAGGTAGTTGACAATCAGTGGTTCCTTAACTATGGGAACCAAGAATGGAAAAAGACGGCTAAGGAAGCTTTCAGAGATATAAAAATTCTGCCTGAAAAGTCAAGGAAGGCATTTGAAGCTGCAATAGATTGGATAGATCTAAGAGCGGTAGCAAGATCTCAGGGGCTAGGCACACGATTCCCTCTAGACAGAGAGTACATAATAGAATCACTCTCTGATTCGACTTTGTACATGTCCTTCTATACGATATCGAATATTATAAGGGATATCAGTCCAGAAAAATTGAAGCCAGAATTTTTTGATTATGTGTATATGAAAAAAGGGAACGCAGAAATGGTGGCCAAATCAACAGGCATAGATTATCAGATAATAAAGAAGTGCAGGGAATCATTCGATTATTGGTATCGCATAACATCAAGGCATTCCGGGCCGGATCTGATATTCAATCATCTTACAATGTACATATTCAACCATTCGGCAATATTGTCAAAGGAGCATTGGCCCAAACAAATAGTTGTTAACGGATCGGTTCTAAGCGAAGGAGAAAAGATGTCAAAATCCCTAGGAAATATAGTGCCGCTTACTGATGCACTTGATAAATATGGAGCAGATGTGGTAAGAACGCTTGTTGTGGCTGGTGCAGATCTATTTAGTGATTCTGAGTTCAGCGAAGACGCAGCAAAAGGGATAGATGAAAGGTTTAGGTATCTTTATGAAATCGCGGAAAAAATCGATACTTTCGAGACTGGTGAACTTGCACATATGGACTACTGGTTATATTCAAAACTCAATAGGAAGATAAAGGCAGCCACAGAGCAGACGGAAACGCTTGAGCTAAGAGGCGTAAGCACAAGCGTAATATATGATTCAGTTTTAGAATTGAAGAGATATTTCGCAAGAGGCAAACCAAATGGCATAGTACTAAAGGATTTTATGTCGGCAGTTGTTTTGCTTATGTCTCCAATAGCACCACATATCTCAGAAGAGATATGGCATATGCTTGGCCATGGCAGTTTTGCTTCAACAGAAAAATGGCCTAAGGCTGATGAATTAATGATCAATGACAAGGTGGAGGATGAGGAAGAGAGAATAGATAAAATAATATCAGACTGTAAACAGGTAATATCATTGATAAAAAAGAAAGGGAGCGAGCCTAAATTAATTAAATTAATAGTTGCAGATGATTGGAAAATGGAATTGAATAATGAATTGCTTAAAACCAAAAATGTCAATGAAATCATGAAGAAGCTGAATGGTGGTGAAATGGCGAAAAAATTGGGAATAAAAGACGAAAGCAGAGAAAATGCAATAAAATATGTTCAATCGCTCGCCAGGAGGCTCAATGAGATACAAAAAGTAATGTCATCTCAAGATGATGATTATAAAGCAATAAAAGAATCAAAAGATTACATTGAGTCGATACTAAAGTGCAAAGTCGAAGTGGAAAAAGAGTCAGAATCCAAATCGGAAAAGGCTGCAAATGCCACGCCACAAAGGCCAGGCATAGACATATCAACAGGATGAAGTTTTGCTTTAAGCCCGCAGTTTGTTGTTTCTTTATTTCACAAAGCCTAATTTTCCACGCCTAATTTTTCGAACATATTTTCCGCTGCCTTTAAGTCATTTTTTGCTTTGTTATTGTATATCTGCTTTTGTATTGCATCTGTAGTATTGTTTGCACGTTCATTGTAGAAATGGCCCTTTTCTGAATACGATCTTGCATCCGCGAGCTCACGCATTCTTTCTGCAGTATTAGATGCAATATCACGCTCTGTGAATCCGTGAAGAAACATATCATAATAAGTCTTAGCTACTTCGCTAAAACTTGAAACTCCTACAGATATCGTTATATTTTTAATTGCAAGATCGCTTTTAATTTTTTCTACAATTCTGTCTACATCCTTTTTATTGATATTTTTATTGATATTACTAGAATCTATTATCATCAGGAATTCATCGCCACCCATTCTAAATTTGTAATCTGTAGCTCTAACATCTTCGCTTATGACAGATGAAACTTCGCTTATGACAGATGAAACAGTGGCTATGAATTTGTCTCCTGCAGGGTGTCCGAATTTATCATTTACCTCTTTAAGCCCATTCACATCGATTGCTATAACAAAGAAATTTGAGTTTTGGCCGTTTTTCATAGATTCTATCGCATCGTAGCACTTTCTTGTAGATATAGAGTCATATCGCTTTTTGTTCATCATGCCAGTCGCTTCATCAATACTGGCCTTCTTAAGGAGGTCTGTTAATATCTCTACCTTTTTTTGAAGCTTTTCATTCTGCTTTTGAAGGTCAGTATAACTAAGTGATTGTCCATCGCCTCGTCTTAGTCCCACTACTGCAGCATCTAGACCCGTCTGCGACTTCTGCTGTTTTTGTTTCATTTCCTCCATCTTTTTCACCCTTTTCTTCCAAACTTATTATGCATTTTCTGATATATAAAGGTATCCAATTGTCGTCGTAGGAAACACATATTTACGACGTATATGTTAGACAGATGTCTAATTTAGGCTAGACAAGCCTAAGACCTGATGAAAAGAAGAAATAAAACATCAGTGCTATGACGAGGGCAAACACTAAAGACGACATTATGGCTATTCCAGCTATGTAGTAAAGGAAGGCGAATATTATTATCAGGGTTACGGCATATACTCCCTTGTTCCACCGCAGCACCTTGCTGCCGTCCAGAGGATATATTGGGAGCATATTGAAAAAGGCAAGCCATACGCTTATGAACATTGTGACTGCGAATATGTTCTGTAGATAACTGTGTCCTGATAGTACATTGCCAAATAATAGGCTAAAGATAAAAAATACGATAAACACTACAAAATTTGTAAGCGGACCGGCTAATGACACGTATCCTTCTTCCTCTATAGTGAATCGGTTTGTATATATCATAGTTGCACCAGGCAGACCTATTAGAAACCCAAACATGGAAGACAGCAGTGTTATTATTATGCCAGTGTTCCATTTCTTAAATGCAGCTATTGCACCGAATCTTTGTGCGACTATCTTATGCATATATTCATGAAGTATGAAGGAGAGCGATACAGCAATGAATGCTATCGGAAGGAAATAGGCGAAATCCGAAGGCTTGGATAAAAATCCGCCTACACTTCCTGAAAATATGAGGGCAAAAGCAACTGTAAGCACTGCATCGGCAATGAGAATGTCTTTCACTTCTTGTGAAAGCCCTAGCTTGTCAATGTGCTGTATTCTCATTGTATCGTTTATTTACCTTTCAATACATTTATTAAAACTCATGTAAAAACTAGGATTATACAGCCCCATAGTCTAGTGGTCAAGGATAGCGGGCTCTGAACCCGTTGACGCCAGTCCGAATCTGGCTGGGGCTACTTTCAGACAAATGAATATAAAAATTGTAAAGCAACATACAAGACATATGGTTTCAAAAAAATACAGATTTGACTTTGGACTTTTCGTGGGCAGATTCCAGCCATTCCACAAAGGACATTTACACGCACTGAGATTTGCAATCAAGTTCTGCAAAAAACTGGTGATTGGTGTGGGAAGCTCACAGATAAGCAACACCGAACGGAATCCGCTGACATCGAACAAAAGAATAGCCATAATAAAAACAACACTTGGAAACGAGATCTTATCTAAAAACAGGCTAATTTTTGCAACGATACCTGATTTTTCAAATGATGAAAAATGGTTTAGGTATATAATTTCAAGATGGCCTAAAACAGCGGTCGTATTTTCCAGGAACAGGGTAGTAAACAGGATTTTCAAAGAGCATGGAATATTAGTCATCTCTCCGCCATGGCATAACAGAAATAAATTTTCAGGGACCAAGATTAGGAAGCTTATAAAACTTAGGAAAAAATGGAGTGACAGGATTCCTGAAAAAGGACTGCGCAAGGTGCTAACGTATTTTCAGAGATATTAAGTTATTTCCTGGAGCGACTACTTTTCGTATTGTGTCTCGAATTCTTATTTACAGAGATATAGTCGAGCAGGCTGATTATAAGAAATGACACTACAAACCAAAAAATCAGGTTGGCTGCAAATCCTGACACATCTACCCGCCACGGATTGTATTGTGGAGCTATAACAAGTTTCCTAAGCCATGTGAATGGAAACCCGTACCAATTTGCCCCTGCAAGCAAAAATGGAGTAGAATTAACCAAACCAGATACAGCAGTAATTATAAGACTTGATATTATGGACTTCACTATGATTTTTATTGAAGACATGGTAATATTAGAAACTTGACGGATTTTAAGCTTTTCTATTTGTGTTTGTTTTAAACATGAACTCCTATCCAATGATATTGGCTATTGCCCCGTCTATTATTGACTTCATTATTTTAGACGATTTATTCATCTGAATTACAACATCAGAATGATTAAGATTTCTTTGCATGCCTGCAGCCAGATTAGTAACTACGGCTATAGTACCGTATTCTATGCCAAGCTCCCTTGCAAGAACTACTTCAGGAAAGGATGTCATGCCAACAACATCACCACCTAATTTCCTGTACGCTTTTATTTCAGCAGCAGTTTCATACCTTGGCCCCTCACTGCATACGTAAGTGCCTTTAGGAGAATAATTTACTTTACGCAACTTTTGAAGCGATTTTATGAGCGCATTACATACGGATTTGGAATACGGGCTTGATACGTCAACGTGAACTACATTTCCATGTTTTTCAAAAAATGTTGATGGCCTGGATTTTGTAAAGTCTATAAACTGGTCAAGGACAACAAAATCCCCAACTTTAAGGCCATACTTCATTGAACCTACTGCAGACGTAGCTATTATGTGAGTTATGCCTAATTTCTTTGCAGACATTATGTTTGCCCTGTAATTGACTTTGTGCGGAGGTATTGAATGTCTGTTGCCATGCCTAAGCAGCATATATGCGCCAGTCTTTGCGTCGGGCCCATAAAAAACAGCGCTGCCAAATCTTGTCTTGACGTTTATTTTGTTGTGGGCGTTCTCTTTGTAAAACTCAAGCATGCCGCTCCCCAATATCACAAGCACCCTTACATGTTTCATTTGCATAATGCAACCGGATATTATATTTATACACTTAATTAGCAAGACTTATACTATTTGAAGACCATTTTACAAGAACTGCTGATAGTATATTTGTAATTATTATTACCATGAAGGCCAACGAGAATATCTCTCCGGAATATGGAACGTTCATTGAATAGAAAATGCTTGAAAGGACAGCCACCCCGAGTCCTTTTTGCGACATAGAGTATACAAGATTTCTGTTTATCTTGTTTTCCTTTATCATTATTGAATTTACCTCCACATATCTCAACACCATGAGGACTAATGACGCAATAATAGAGATTATGAAATATTCCAATGATATTATGGCTATTATTCCGAGAAGCACAAAGAAAAATGTCCTTATTATGAACTCGAATTCCTTTTCTACTATCCTGGATTTTTTGTTGCTTGAAAGATTTTTTAATTTCATTAATTTGCTTAGTTCTTTGTCATTGCCCAGGATTATTGCGAATATAAGTACCGCCACTATGGCAGAACCTCCAAAAAAATCTACAAATCCATAAATAAGCATTGCTATGGAGAGCGAAGCCACATATGTGCTTGCTATCTTTATAGTATTTCTTAGGATCAGCCAGCCAATTCCGGCAAAAAGACCTATAAAGAATGGGACACTCATGTAATCTATCACATACTGTACATACGAATACGCGGAGAAGTGCGATCCGGTTATAAAGACTATCAGGAGATAAAAGGCAAGTATTGCAAATACTGAATTGAATGTTGTCTCCATTATTAGTGTGTTATAGGTATCTTTTGGTATCTTTAATTTCTTTACTAACGGAAGCACTATGACAGATGAAGTCTCTCCTATTATGACCCCGAATATGCCGCCATATATTAAAGGCCATTCGAAGAAATAATGCATTAATATAGCGAGCCCTATTGCGGATACGGCTATATCCATAAATGCTATGATAATTCCTAAATAGCCTTTTCCATCCTTTGAAAACGGTTTTATTGCGGTGCCATTGTTAAACATTATCATGATTAGAACTAAACTGCTTATGAGTGGCGTAAAATTACGTAGCACATTTATGTATACTGAAGGAAGAATGTTGCCAAATGGGCCTATTATAACCCCTATTGCCATGAGTATTATGACTTCTGGGATCCTTGTAGCCCTGAATATGGCTTCTCCAACATAGCCGAGTATTATTATTGTAGATATAGCTACCAATATTTCGTCAACATTCGTGATAACTACCATCATTCCACAGCAAATAGATTACTCAAGAAAACTTTAATATTACCTTTTATTTCCTGTTGCAGGGTTTGTTCAGCGCTTTAATTGCCCCATGACTTTTCCGATGGCTTTCTTGAATACGGACTTATTCTGCTGATCAGAGTCACCCGTATTGTTAGCGGATAGAAAATCCAGAACATATTTGTTGAATTCTTCCGGTTTTTCTATGTGCGGACCGTGGCCGCAGTCCTTTACCTCTATGAGTTTGCAGGATGGAAGAACTCTTGCAGCTTCCCTTGCAGAAGAAAGAGGGAATAATGGATCATTATCGCCATGTATGAAAAGGACATTCACTTTGGAATTTTCAAATTCTGGAAGCCTGCTTGTGAAATTGGTTTTAAGCCCGACAGGCACGTTTTTATGCCTAATCTTATCTATTATATCTTTTGTGAGTTTCTTTGGAGATGAACTCATCTGGTCTGCAAGGAACTCTATGAATGCAACAGACATCGTATCCTCCTTTCCAAGATAACTGATGACTCCTTCAACAACATCGTCTGATACCTCCTTTTTTCCAGTCCGTGGATTTAATTTGCCTGCAACGCTATTCAGGACCTTACCCACTATCTTTTTATTATGCTTAATGTATTCAAGCAACTTTTTAGATAAATCAGGCATCATGACAAGTATTCTGATAGGGATTGAAAAAGGCGTACTATAAAGCCCATAACTGTCTATAAGTATCAAGCTACTTACTCTTTCTTTATTGTCAAGGGCAAAACCCAATGCAACTGCACCACCCAAGGAACTGCCTACCAAATTGGGCTTTTCCAATCCAACAGAATCTATGAATTTTCCGATAAAGTTCTTGGTGTAATAATCTAAGGTACATCTCTCCTTTGGTTTTGTTGATAAACCATATCCAGGAAGATCCGGAGCCACCACATGATAATGTTTTGATAATTCTAGTATATTGTGCTTCCATGCGCGATAGGAACTGGAATTTCCACCACCATGTATAAGCAACAGGGTCTCTTTTGAGCTATCACCAGCCTCAATATAAAAAACGTCGAGTTTGTCTATTTTAATTTCTCTTTCACGCACACCTTTTTTGACTAGAAGATTCCTTACTTCAGCATCCGTGAAATTCGACAATGCATCCTTGTCTTGCACTTTCTCTACTGTAAGCTCGTCGCCATGTCTAGCCAATTTCAAGTGCTCCTTGGATGCGGAAGCTAGATTTGCTGTCTTTTCCATATACAGTATTCATATTGGAGGGTATAAAAATTTTTTCTATAAATTTATGAATATCGTTTTTTCGAAAGACGTAATAATTTTGCATTTTGATAATATATTATGGACAATGCAAACGAGACGTTGAAGGCATACAATAGCATATACCTTGAAATAATAATGCGCTACAGAGATTATATAGAGGAGAGGGAGGGATTGTATCTTGCAGACCTCCCAAAACTGGTGACTCCGGAAGAAGAGAACGTTTTATTCCTTGCAAAGCAGATGCAATCCAGTTTTCCAGTGTACAGTTATGAAGAAAACTTTTTAGAGATGGCAAAGCTTTCATACAATTATATAAAGGAAAAAATAATACAGATATCACTGCCACTCCAGTTTTGGCTGAGGCCCGCGCAGACCATAAAGTACGGCGCAGGCGATTTGTTTGATAAGGCAGTGCTTCTCTGCAGTCTTCTTATAGCTTCTGGAAACAGCTCTGCAAAGGTGATAGTTATGGCAAACAACCGAGATAGGAAATTTATAGTGTTCTTCGAGTTCCAAAATAAAGTAGTAGGCATAGACATAGAAAAAGGGATTAAGGAATATAACTCAGTTTCGGAAATATTTGAGGGATTGGATATTGATAAAATTGGGGAAGATGATGAAGACACTACAGTTTACGAGTTCAATGACAGGATTTACAGGGACATAGTATAGTAAAGCAGGGGGTAAATTTAACAGCAAGGCGATTTTAACTTGGAAATGCATAAGTGATGGAAATATTGCAGTTTCAAAGGAATTGTTTATATTTTCTAGCCTAATTTCAGGTGTGTAACTTGCATTTTAAAGTCCGGCTATTTCCAATCAAAATTTGTGATTTATAGCAAACATTCTTTTCATTCAGAATCTAAAGCCCAATTTCATATACGTGCATTTGATTTTTATTTGCGAATATCAAAAACCTTTTTCTAGTAATTCTAAAATGTTTTTAGTATATCTTATAATATTTTGGTTTTCTCTTTATTTGAGTTTGCGCAGCGTATTTTATTAAGCGTATAAAAGATCTCACAAAAATTAATGCAACGAATTAGGCCTAATTAAGTCTTTATTTTGTCGACGTAAGAAAAAAGACAATAGATTTTAAAATAAAAAACATGCTTTCCAATGTTTTGGTAAATTGTTGGGCATTTTCCATATATGTGGCATGAAAATGTGCCTCTCGAGTAAATCACTTCTTTTGGGGCTCTTTTAGCTGTCTAGCGGTATTGCTTAACCTATACCTGTCATTTTCCAAAAAATCGGAATATATCACTTTATCAGATTTCATTTTAATTCCAATGTTTTCGAATCGGATATATTTTACAGGCTTTGAAAACAGTTTCAAAACTTTGAAATTGAATTATTGTTACGCTTTTGCAATTAGATACACATTGCTGTCCTTGTAGACAGGGCATCTTGTCTTAATGCCTATAGAATCGCCACTGTGTGCCTCCAAAACGTTTTGTTTATTTATTTGCATGCTAGATATCCGTTGTCTTATTGCTTCATCCTCAGTGCCAATTTCTATTACATCGCCAACTTTAACATTGGAATAAAGCTTTATTGCAGCGACGCCTATTTTTTCGAAAAAATGCTCCACCACACCTAAAGGTTCATTATATTTTATGCTGTTCTTGCTAAGCACCGCATATTTGGTCTCCTGCTTTTCCAAATAGTCCATAGCCTCTTCTAGATCATATGACTTTTGTCTCTTTTTTCTTTTAAATAATTTTGCGTTCATAAAAAGATCATTCACATATAAAAATTAAATATTCGATGGTCCCAAGGCTGAATATAACCATATACTAATATTATTTTAGATATTCTAATATGTTATTAGATATAATAAGAATCTTGGCCTTATTTGCGTTCCATCCTTTCTTTTATGATCTTGTTTAATCCAAGGATATTGCTTATTATTTTTTGATAATAGGAAATGGCTAAAAGTATTGAGAACAGTATAAATGCTATTATTATGATAACTGTAAGGCCATAGTCAAGTATTGACATGATTTCACTTATGGAGGGCTTCGGGGCAACATGTAAAGATATAAGTGTGACTACTGCTATTGATGCATCGAAAAATAGGGACACAAATGCCGAAATTTCAAGGGCACGCTTTATCTTCTCTGCACGAAGCACCCTTTTTTCAGATTTTGTTGACAACTGATCTGGCATCAAATCTAATAATTAGATTTATTTAAATATTATTAATCTATTGATTGAAAAAGATGCACTTAAAATCTTCAATCTATTTTTCCATGAAATAATGGACCGTATTCGAATTAAACAGGATTGTGAATTTGTTTGGTTTAAACCTTGTTTTAGTAGAAAATGCACAGATAAGATTATATTAGAAATTCTAGTATTATTTTAGCTGCGCCATTGAATACTGAAAATTAAAAGAGAGTTTATATAATATCTAAATGTGTATTTTTTTGGGTTTGGTATGCTAAAAGCCAGTGAAAGTGAAAATAAGAATGCTAAAAATAAAGAAGATGAGTCCCGTAAATCGTCATTCAAAAACGTCTTAA
>JAJZNK010000044.1:0-3793 GCA_021811735.1 Nanobdellota archaeon
AACATTCGACTTTGATTTCGATGTTTAGAATTAGTTGAGGTAACGTTAGCCTAGAAACGCATCTGATTTAGAGATTTATGCAACGGCCTCACAAAATAGTGAGCTGTTAACTTAACGTCACCTAAATTCTATGGAAAACCTACAAAAAAACAAATTTATGTACAAATCTCCTAAAAATAGAAAGGATAATATGACACTCATAATAGGAATAAAACTTAAAGAAGGAATAATTTTAATTGGAGATAGGAAAATTTCCACGGGCGATGAGCACCCCTTCTTTATGGATAAAATCGAAGCACCGATTATGGCAAGAGTTGCGGTCGGCGCAGCGGGTTTGCGAGATTTATCAAAAGAATTTAATAGAAAAATCGTAAATCAGGTAAATTCTAGAACTGCAGAATATCGTCTTGCAAACATCAAACAATTTAATGGCACGGGAATAAATTTTTTAGATGCGGAGAACGGGAAAAGAAAAGACATAGCTCTTCCATACAACTATAACGTGGAAAATTTCTTAGATGATTGTTCATTAATTATTAAAAATCTATCAGAAATAGGAGAAGAAGTGCAACAAAACCCTATTGAGGCACTGGTGGCGGCGCATACTGATAAATATTCATTATATAGAATCTATTATAATGGATATAAACAAGAAGGAGATTGCTTTGCTATAGGTAGTGGATCAGTACATATTCAAGGCTTTTTAAGCCAACTCGACTTTAAATCATTAACTATCGGAAATGCGATTTATATCGGGTCTTTTTTAATAAAATATGTTGAGTTGATGGGTTTGGATGATGGAGTCGGTGTTGAGAAAGATAGACTGCCACAGATATTTTTGGTAACCGACAAATTTGCTAAAGAATATGAAATAAGTAAAGAAGATACAAAATACATTTTAAAGGACGTGTCAAATAAAATAAAAAAGATAAAGAAACAATTTACTTTTGCTTAGGTGAAATAGTTATTTTCTTACCGGCGACTTGAATTTCTAGTTCTTCCCCTTCTTTAATTTTTGCTTCCTCGACTATCTTTGGGGGTAATACTATCACATATTTAGGATAACTAGTACTGCCAACTTTTCGAGAAAGTTGTTTCTGCAATTTCATATATAATTATATTTAGGTACCTATTATTTAAATACCTATTTAGGTACCTAAAGGTATTAATACTATTAGGTACCTAATACTGATATGACAAAAAAGATAACGTGTGTGTTCTGCAAACAGAGCAATTACATAAAGAAAGGAATAAGAAGAACGCAAAACAGAGGAAACATACAAAAGTACAAATGTCTAGCCTGTGGCAAATATTTTACTAATGATGAAGGATTTTACAGGATGCGAAACTCGGAGAGCAAGATAACTTCTGGCATAGACTTATACTTTTCTAATCTTTCAAGTCGCAAAGTAAGGAACTATTTTAGAAGACATCTAGACCATAATGCTAGCCACGTTTCTATATTGGAATGGTGTAGAAGATATGTTTTGAAAGTACAAAAATACACAAATAAATTAAATCCAAATCTCAATGGCAGATTTTATGCTGATGAAATGATGGTTGACAGAGGGAATGAGAAAGACGCTTTTTGGTGCAGTATAGATTGGGATACCAGATTTATTACTGGTTTTCATTACAGCACGCATAGAGAAGTAAGCGATGCGATAGACTTTATAAAGAAAGCTACAAAGAAGAAAATCCCCCAATATATACAAACAGATGCAGGTATGTTTTACCCACAAGCTATGCGAAAGTTATATTATTCTAATAGATTGCACAGTCTTAGAGTAGAACATAAAGTCATAAATACCAGTAAAACTGGCAAACATAACGTAAGGATAGAAACCGTATTTATGAAGATGAGAGATAGAGTAAATAATTTTAGGGGATTTAAAGCGTTGTGGTCAGCACCCATCCTTATGGCAGGAATCGTTTTACAACACAACTTTATAGAAGAACATACTTCTCTTAGAGATTACCCTTGTGATAGGGCAGGATTAAACCTTAATATAGGACAAAACAGATGGCTTGATTTGATTAGATTGTCGGCACAAAACAGTTAAAACCTAATAATGTAAAGTATTAGATTATAAATAAGATGTAACTAAACTGATAAATCAACTTATGGAAGGAAAAATAGCAACAAATAATGATAGCGAATCTACCACCGTCAAGAAAGATGATAGACCACAGATAGAATCAACGACATTATGGGATTATCCGAAACAAAGCTATGGAAAAACCCCAAAAGGAAATAATAAATATGCGGGTGTAACCCCCGCCTTTATAATCTATAATTTAATCATGAGGTATACTAAGTCAGGTGATTTAGTTTTAGATCCTATGTGTGGAAGTGGCACAACGATAGATGTATGTAAGGAAGAGGGAAGAAAGGCGATAGGTTACGATATAGTACCGACAAGACCCGATATTATAAGAAATGATGCAAGAAAATTACCTTTAGACGATAATAGTATCGATATGATATTTATTGATTCACCATACGGGGACAATATAAAGTATAATGAAGACCCAGCAAATTTTGGGGAACTCTCCGCAGAAGACGAACGTTTTTATGAAGAATTAGAGAAAACGATGGCAGAAAGCAGCAGAGTACTCAAACCAGGAAAAGTTTTAGGTTGGTTAATTTCGGATCAGTGGGTAAAAAAGAAATTTACTCCGGTTGGCTTTAAAATATACGAAAGATTGTGTAAGTATTTTGATACGGTAGATATAATATGTGTAACTAGGCATAATCAGTCTTCTAATACGGGTGTCTGGCATTATAGAGCGGTGAAATGGAATTTTTATTTGAGGGGTTTCAAGTATTTGTTTATAATGCGAAAACCCATGCCTGGAGAAGAAAAACCAAAAGATAAAACCAGGGTAGAATGGGCCCGCTATAAAAGGTAAAGATGGAAAGTCAAGACTTGATAAAATTATATGATGAAATGAAAGTAAAATATAGGAAAAATACTTACAAGTACGTGTCAGAATTATTAGATAAAGCAAAAGAAATGCATAAAAGAGATTTTGAAAAGAGTGTGACAGCAAAACGAGCGAAAGAAGCGGGAAGGACACCCGACCACGAGCAATCATGGAGAGCTTTTAAAGGTAAAAACCTAGAAAAATTGATTATGCATATCATAGAAGACGAAGTTAATAGTCTAGGATTAAAAATAATAAATGGTAATGCTCTAGAAAGAACAAACAATAACAATTTATCAAAAGAGCTAAGCATGGTAAAAAGACATTTATTGGTAGATTATGGAGAATTTGGTTCTCATCTCCCAGATGTAGATATAGTCATATACAATCCTGGCACACAAAAGGTAATCGCAGTGTTATCTAGTAAAGTAACATTACGGGAGAGAATCGCACAAACAGGTTACTGGAAAATAAAATTAGCTAGTGATAGTGCAACAAAACATATAAAAGTCTTTTTTGTAACTACCGATGAAGATGGAACATTAACACAGAAAAAACCTGCTAAAAAGGGGCGGGCTATAGTAGAGACTGATACTGACGGTAGCTATATCTTAACTAAGACTAAAGTAGAAGAAAGCGAGAAAGTGAAATTACTTGATAGATTTATAGATGATTTAGCAAAATTAGCTGGAAAAGAGTGATTAATTCTGTGGAGATTCAGAAATAACAAAAGTTTAGGTCTAGTTAGATGACGTTAACTTAACAGCTCACAAAATAGAAAGGTTTATATAGTAGCTACATTCTACTAAAGGATAGTAAAATATGGGAAAAAGACTCGAGCAGTTGATATCAAAACTAAATGGAA
>JAJZNK010000044.1:3803-9923 GCA_021811735.1 Nanobdellota archaeon
ACTTAACAGCTCAACATAACTAAACATTTTTAGACACCTTTTTGGTAACTCTATAGGAAATGGTGCAGGATGCCCTATTTTAGTCTTACTCTCCCCGTTAAAGGTCCAAACTCCTTTGGTCCATTCTATAAATTCTTTTGAGGTGATATCAGATATCCCTTCTTCCTTTTTACGCCATTCTCCTTTGTAAAGTACTACTATTACTTCTACAGGTGCTATAACATACGGTGCTCTCGCACTTAGCCAAGAACCCCATGCTGTTCTTCTAGAGATATTTCCTTCATTCCAAATTATTGTGGAATGATATTTCCACCCTACAGACTTAGCGATTTCAGTTATATCCGCACACACGCTTTGCTGCCCGCCTTTATTTTTATCGAGAGGAATATTTAGACACAGACGACCATCTTCTTTACAAAGTGTGTAGCATTTTTTTAACCATTGCTTTGTAAATTCTAGATATGTTTCATAAGGAAGTTCATCTCTATACTCTCCATAATTTATATCTAGATTATATGGTGGAGAAGTCACTACCAAATCTATACTATTTTCTTTTATAATATCAAGTTTTAGTATGTCATCTCTAATGATTGCTAGTGAATCCACTGAAAATTCCAATTCTTTTGGGTCTACCTTTAGAGATTCTCTCAGTTTAGTAGCCGAATCCATTTTTGAGATGGCAATATCAGTTTCCATTTTAGACGACACAATCTTGACACGCCTTTATAATTTAAAGTTTTAATTTAAATTCAATAATTATGGTTAATTTAAGTTTTGTACACTCAAATTGCTATATGCAGGTAGACTGAGGCGAGATGACCTGCTAAAAATGTCACTAATGTTGCTGCCAGACTTAGTATAAGCGCTCTACTAACATATTTGATTGGACTTTCATTCGAGTTAAGTGCTATCACCAAAGAAGTTATAGCTATCGCTATTGCAGTAAGCAGCACGGAGATCCCCAAGTTATAATAAGTGTTTGACTTTATCACTGAACCTATCAAAAAACTTATCAAAGGGATTATAGCTCCAAAAATATAAAAAACTCCAACGTAAATTGCAGCTTTTAATGGATTTGAAAGGTCCTCTTTCTTGTATATCTTTCCCTCTCCTCCGACGAATTTCATCAGTGGATTATCTTTTTCCCTTTCAAGCACTTTAAAGATTGGATCGTTTTTTGATTTTAATTTTGCGATTAAACTATCAATATCCTTACTAAATTTCTGAAAGTTTTTCAAATGATATTTAAGATCTTCCTTTAACCTTTCCTTCCCCACTTGTAATTCCAATTCTAATCTGTTAAGCCCGTCAACGTCCAAATCTTTCTCAGATTTTGAAGCCAGGTAGGCCCCTACTGCCATTGAAATAGTACCTGAAAGGCCGACTATAGTTCCTGCGACGGCAATAAGAAGATTATTGTGTATCGCACCTGTGAAACCTGCTACGGCTGCCAATACCTCAACAAGACCATCGTTCATACCGAAGACAATGTCTCTAATATGAGAAAGGACTCCGCTTTCCCAAGATTCTTTTTTTAACAGCCTTTCTTGGTAGAGCTCCTCGACTAAGTAATTTACGACCTTCTCCTTTTCCTTTTCGGGTATGGATTCAAAAACTTTGGATAGATTGGAAACTTTTCTTGTCTCCATCGAGTTTATGAGACTAAGCGTCAAACCGCTTCCGAATAACCGCCTTATCAACATGAAGGAAGCCACTTTTAGATGGTTGTTCTTTTTTGGAACGGTTATATTCAAATCTCTGTATATCTCCTCCCACACTTTAATGTGTTTTACATCGAGCTTCCTCAACTCTATGAGTTTACCCCTGAGCTTCCTATCTCTCTCAGCTGAAGCTAACTTTGAGTAAATCTGGTAAGACAATCTTTCAGAATCTAATATTTTTTTAATCTCGTCTACCATTGCTTTGTCTACGTGGACCTAACCTGTAAAGGGATGTGTCGGTTTTGATTTGTCAAGGAACCCTTTATACTTGTCCCATATCTCCTGGCCAATTTCGTCGGTTAAAATGTCCGTTACTGTGGCCGGCTTCATAAATACTCCTTGATTCTGTATCAATCCGTTAAACAAAACTATAACAAATTTATTATCTTTTAACTGACCGTTGCTGGCTTCGCAGGTTATGATATTATTATCCCACATTTCTATAACTGCTTTATTCTTTTTATCTAAGTTCACTGAGTTTCCTTTATTGATCACTTTTATGATTTTTCCAATATGGTAAAAAGGTATGCTCTCTTGTTTTTTATCAGTCTTTTCCATTTGGAGAATAAAACATCCCTCATATTAAAAAGCTTACCTATAATAAATTCAGTAAAACGTGTCATTATTACCAATCTTTAGTAAAGGAACGGACTTATTTAAAGAAAATTAAAAAGCGCTAAAAACGCTGGAATTCGCTCACTTTTTCACGCTATTATAATTGGACCTTTTATTATTTAGATAAGAAAGACCTACATACACCCCTATTCCCATCGCTCCGGATATATACGCTACATACAACGCGGTTGGATTACTTTGATACATAAAGTCTATAAGAGTTCCTGACAACAGCATACCTCCACCATACCCGAGGCTCGCGGCTTCCAAAGTTTCACCCCTGCGTTCCAATATCTTTAAGAGTTTTTGTTTTGTTTTCATATTATACCTCCATTTTACTACTCATAAATGAGTATAACTAATATAAATACTTTATAATTGCGTAGGTAAATTTAGCGAAGAAATAAAACATAAATAAAACTAAACCCTTACAAAGATATGACGGTTGGTAATAAAATCGACATCTCTGCCGAACCAGGTAAGGAATTCGTATTCAAATTAAGGGATGGAAAAGAAGTCGGCCGGGCCGGAACCTTGAATGGATTTGAGAGTTTGATCAGAGCTTTGCCAATAGAATCCTTGGAATATCATAATGGGGGAAAACACTTTTCAGGGTGGTTGCGTTACATCCGTCAGAACAATCTTGCCCGTGCTTTCGACGGAATCGATTCACACGGCGAACGGCTAAGATTAGATTTGCTTGAGGCCATAAAAAAATACAAAGCCTGATTCATCCGATAGCCTACAACTCATCAAAAAGAATAGGGAAGATTTATAAATCACGGGGCAACATATTGGATATGGTTTGGAACACTAAAAAGAAAGCCAGCTATTTTTGGATTCTGCTGGGATTCCTAGGAATAGGCCAGATAGTTGCACTGATATATTCTCTTGTCAGCAAAAACGACAAGGACAGAGTTTTTGGAGTCCTTTTCATCCTAGGCTGGCTCGGTGATATAATTGTATACGTCATAGAAAAAGACAAGGACAAATACTTAGCGAGCATAGCATTGTACCTTTTCATAGGCGAAATAATTTTGGCGGTGGCTGTGTTTGCAACGATTATAATCTTTGGATTGGCCGTATTCATGCCTATTGCCACGGGCGTGCATCTCAACCTTACAAACAACCACACGATTTAAAACAGCAGCATAAATCTGTTCGCTACAAATTTATTTCTTTATAATACACTTGATAGAAATATGCAATTAAATTTTTAATTCAGCTCGTCCTTTATTATAAGTTCAGCCTTGTTGATTATCGAGGGGGAAAATGCGATATTTAATTCCCTTGTCCTTCCATACCTGCCGTGACTCTTTATGCGTGACATTACCAAAGAATTATAGTCCATGTCCGCTATCAAATCGGAAACCCTCCTGAAAGTTAGCTTTTTCAACGCAAACTTATCCGATAGCTTCAAATAAGCATCATAGACTTCCCCGCTGTAAACCTTACCCATCCTTTTCGTCCTCGCAACGGAGATTATGGAAAGAAGCACGCACTTGCTCTGCTTCGTCATCGATTTAATCATACCTTCTGTAATATTCTGTTCCAATGAATCTGCAGCTGTGTCTAAATTCTCTTCGCTTATCGTCGACAAACCACGCTGCTGAGCCGTCTCTCCTGCCACCTTCAGAAGATCCAATGCCTTCCTTATATCCCCATGCTCCTGGGCCACGAAAGCCGCGCATTTTCGCAGGACTCCTTCTGTTATGACGTTATCATAGAATGCCTCTTTAGACCGAACTTCCAAAATATCATATATCTCGTCGGCGTTGTATGGTTTGAATATCAACTCTACTGGATTCAACGAACTCCTCACCCTCTGGTCTAAAGTAGACTTTAGGTCTATGTTATTGGATATACCTATCACCGAAATTTTGGCGTGTTTCAGCGACTCGTTCAGCCTGAGTAGGCTGTAAATCACGCCGTCTCCAGCATGCTGTATCAACTTTTCGATCTCGTCCAGAATAAGAATAAGGTACTTGTTTTCCGCATCTATGATTTTTACAAGTCTTTTATACAGGCTATTGACGGATAGTCCGCTTTCCGGAACGTTGATGTTAAAGATACCGCATAGATTTGCTATTAACCTATATTCGGTATTGTTGTTTTCCAGCCTGCAGTTCATGTATATAGGAAGAACGTTTACATTTTTTTCTTCTGCTGAGCTCGCAAGCCTTTTACCAACGTATTTGGTAACCAAAGATTTGCCTGTTCCTGAAAATCCATAAACTAGGACGTTCGAAATCCTCTCAAAGAGCAGGCTCGGGGCCATTATCTTGGACAAAAACTCTATCTCTCCGTTCCTGTGGGTTATTGCATCCGGTACAAACGCAGAGGAAAGGACTTCTTTGTTCTTGAAGACTCTTTTATTGGTCAGGAACTCGTCAAAAATAGATTTGGGATCCAACGTTTTGTTTTCCAGCTCGCCTGGTTTTGCAGACGACTCGAAAACCGGTTGAAAGGATTCCATTATTAATCAAATAAACTAATCTTTCCCCATTTAAATACTATTTGTAATTTTAGTTATATAATTAAAGTTATATAACTACATTTAAACAATCCGACAGAGAGACCTACATTTCCTATGGAAACCCATCGAATCGATTTCTATCTCTTCGTTTTCGTTATTCTATATTCTATATTCTATATAGAATTATAATATAATAATAATATACCTTTCCATAGGAAGAATACCTCTTCTCCACAGGAAGTTTTTTGCTTAAGAATGCCACTCGATCAACGAATTCACGGTGATATTTTCTCCACAGGAAATCATGGTGTCTCTGCTGTTTCTGACATAGCTATATATATTGTATATTTACTACTTTTGAATATAGAAATATTTAAATACTAAGACATCCCATAGCTCAAATCGAATATGGCAAAGAAAAACATGTTAGTGGAAATTTTTCCAGTTGTAATAGTTTTCATCTTACTTTTATCGCTGGGGACTGTCAATGCCCAGCAGTGTTCTAATACGAACATGACTCTGACAAATTACACCAATTCCGTATGCACTTCACAGTGGATCAAAGTCATTACTCCAGTAACATTAAACGACATAGCTCTGGAATCCAAGGGTATTATTATAAATAATACTTTTAAGCTCGAAGGCACGTCCTCTTTGAACGCTAGCGAATTGATCAACCTTGGCAGCTTTACAATGGATGGTAAGCTTCTCGCAGGCACAGAGCTTCTGAACAACGGCAGCATATTCTTGGAAAAGCCAATCTTCATTAACTTTACCTCTTTTGTAAATAATGGGATAATAAGAGACGAAAATTTTCTGAATAATGGCGGGACTTCAAAAGGATATGGTGCAGGACTTGGAGGCAGTTTTCAATTCTCATACGGCGGAAGTGGAGGGGCCAGCATCCAGAACGACAGTGCAAACAACGGAGGGGATACACTGGCACAGGGCGGAACAGCAGATATTCTGTGCGATGAAATATACGGCAATTTCTGCACCTACAAGGCCGAGAATACCTCTGGAGGGCATGTAACCAACGCTCCCGGTAATTTTACATTCAACCTTAGTTTGTTGGACAGTGCGGGAGGGGCCGATTTTAACGCTCCTGAGAATGTCATTACATACGGCGGAAGCGGAGTGTTTCCTTTGATAATAATATCCAAGTTTTTCGATAACGCTGGTAAAATTTACAACCAGGGACAGTCAATCAACTATTCCTTAATCCCCAATGCATCTGCAGCCTTGAACCTCACAAACGGAGGCGTAGTGGGCGCAGGAGGCGGAGGAATAATCGAGACGATATCACAG
>JAJZNK010000033.1 GCA_021811735.1 Nanobdellota archaeon
CTCAATCCCGAACGTATGTCCTGCTGCAGGCACACGATTTTCCGCTAATGTAAACATAAATTACACCGAGCCGACTACTTCATTTTCCACTTCGCAATATACATCAACAGGAACAGTAACCGGTACAGTATCCTCTACTAATCTACCAGCGTATGTCGCTTATTTTAATGGCGCTGGAGCAAATTTTCATGCCTACACTTCACAGATAACATCAAAAATAACCTTTAGCTTTTGGGGGGATTTTCCGGCGCAACCTGCTAGTCCATCACTTTTATTCTTGAATTTTACAAATAGTGGTGGTTGGGGAGGCCCAGATACTTTGTATTCATACTTATGGGGACCGGTTGGAGGTCAACCTGCAGTCAATCTCGTTTTATTCGCTACGAATTCTACAGGCGGTGTTATTGCGAACGGCGGTGGAAACACACAAGTCGATGGACGCTGGCATTTTGTAAGTTTTGAAGCCACCGATTCTTGGGTTGCACTTTTCGTAGACGGTTCCATGATTTATAACGATAGCACATCCTCTTCTGTAAATGTAGGGCCCGTTTCATTACAATTAGGAGAAAATCAATGGGCTAAATGTTACATGTATAATTTACAAATTTATGATTCTATACTGCCTGCATCACAGATATCAGCTCTTTATACCAGCGGCTTTGGTTCAGTGTTCACAAATAGCGGAACTGTAAGTGAATGGCTTTTAAACGGTACATCTAAAGATTATAGCGGGAATAACAATAACGGTATCATTAACAGCGAAGTTGAGTTTACAAGTAATTATCCTGCATCCTAATCAACAAATGGTTCAGCGAGCTCGGATATCATTTTCTTTATGTCTTTGGCTTTCATTACACCTGAAGCTACCAGTATGCCTTCACTCCCGAGCTCAACGCTTTTTCTCACGTCATCAGCGGTTTTTATCCCCGCTCCTATAAGAGGCAGTGATTTCGAACCGTTCTTAACGATATCGCAGAATTCCCATAGCTTCACAACAGTTTTTTAACCATGACTTTACTGACTTTTTCAACCACAAGAACATTTGTTCTTTTTTGAATTCCATCATCTATCCCACCAAATTATACACTAATTCTACATTTCATAAATCTTAATCTTTTTTATTCTTTCTAATAGCTTTCCATCGATACAACAGCCCGCAACCATTACCCTTACTCCTCAAAATTTCTTATCCGCCCGACTCAATAATTATTGACTTTTCAATTAGACGACTTCGACTATACTTCGAGAAAACACTAAGATGACACATCCACAGTACTGACATGACTTTAGAGTGGCTGGAGTAAGGTAAGCTAAATCTCCGAACTAATAGTGAAATTAAGGAAGCCTTATACTATACCCCGCAAAATATGGATAGCCCTGACCGGATTTGAACCGGTGTCTAGGGCTCCAAAGGCCCTCGTGCTTGGCCGCTACACTACAGGGCTACTGCAAACCAAATACAATACAAGTTAGTAGTGCAACAAATATAAAACTTAAATATATTGAAAAATACAGATTTAAATGTTGCTGGAAATATTGCTTTCTGCAGTGATAGCTGGAGTCGTTACACTCCTAAGTGGCAGGTTTATCATACCGCTACTTATAAGGGCCGGGTTGGTTGCACAGGATATCAACAAGTTAAAAAGACCCATTTTGCCTTCAAGCGGTGGATCATTATTGATAATAGGTTTATTCGCAGGGACAATGTCATTAATAGCCGCGTCCAATTACATAATCAAAACCGGGTTAAATCCTGAAGTGCTTCTTTTAGCATTGTCATCAATAATAATAATCTCCTTAATAGGGTTTATAGACGATATATCTGGCGGAAAAATAAGGACTTCCTCCGTAGACCTAAAGAGGATGGCGAATAATTACCTAGTGTTCAATGGAGGCATAAGACAGTGGCAGAAGCCATTGCTTACATTGATAGGCGCCGTGCCATTAATGGTGTTATTCTTCGGGAGCACAGTCTATTTTCCAGGAGTTGGAAATTTCACAATAAACCCTACAATATATATCGTTATTTTCATACCATTGGCAGTCATATTCACATCGAATTCATACAATATGCTAGAGGGCTTAAATGGAATTGCGGTACAGATGGGTGTAGTCGTTTTTGCTGCCTTTTCGATACTAGCCTACCATACCGGTAACTATGATGGTCTTGCAATTGCAACGGTTATGGTTGCTGTTCTAGTAGGTTATCTTTACTATGGAAAATATCCTGCCAAGATAATACCTGGCGATAGCCTGACATACCTAATAGGAGGGGCAATAGCGGCTACTGCAATCGTGGGAAATATGCAGATATTTGCAATCATACTTATGATTCCATGGATAATCGAATTTGGACTTAAGGCCAGAAAGAGGTTCCATGCAAGTTCTTGGGGACGAGTACAAAGAGATGGCAGAATGAAATCGGTTTATGGGAAAGAAGTATACTCCCTTACGCACATTTTTCTAAGGACTGGAAAATACAAGGAATGGGAAATATCAATGTTTCTTACTATTATCGAAATTTTCATAGCTATAACTGCACTTGTCGCGTTCTGGGGAATATAACTGGAAAGAGTTAAATTTAAACAAAATCTAAGAAGAGTATGGAAATAATGCCAATGGGCACGACTGCAGTACAATATGAGGGGGTACTTGACGATCAGAAGTTCTACAACTTTTTAAGGGGCCTTTTTGTATCAGCGGGCTATTCCGTAAAAGAAACCAATTACGTTCAATTTTCCGGTGCGAACTACGTGATAAAATGGATTGCAACGAAAGTCATAGACGATTACATGGCATACCGTATATCCGTCAATCTGGATTACAGAAATATACAGGAAACCATGGCCGTGAAGGATGGCAAACAGGTAAAGGCAAAAACGGGTACGGTACAGGTTGAACTAGTATCGGACATACTTATTGACTATCTAAACAAATGGACAAAGGGCGTTTCGAAGTTTGTCCGGCCAATATATGATAAAATGAATGAAGAAGTCGTAAAACAAAGAAAGACTGCGTTCGAAAGCGATATTGAAAGCATAAAAACTTCAATACAAGCAAACTTCAATCAGTAATCATGCGAAGCCTTACTTCTCTGGACATACGCAAATTACTCGATGAGCTATCATACTTAAACGGTGGGTTCATAAGAAACATAAAAAGCGGTAAAAACGAGCTATATTTTCTAATATACAAGGGAAAGGAATACTGGCTGAAAATAGTTCCTGGAAATTATTTTTACGTGGACGACCAAAAACCTGAAAAAGGCATAGATTTTGGTTTTACAACGATGTTAAAAAACGCACTGAAAGGCAGTAAAACATCCATCTCTATGCATAACTCAGACAGAATAATCGAAATTAAGACCACCCAAAACGTGCTTATAATAGAGATGTTTTCGAAGGGCAATGTCATACTTTTGAATAATGGCATCGTTGAAAGAGCGTTGTTCCAGAGAAGCTTTGAAAGCAGAGTCATAAAAAGCGGGGAGGAGTATATTTATCCTTCCAACGGAAAGCCTTCTTTTACAGAAATGTACGATAATTTTGCAGCCATTACCAGCTCATCTGACAGAGAGAGCATTGTCAAATGCCTTGCAATCGATTTCTCGTTGGGTGGAAATTACTCGGAGGAAATATGCTTTAGAGCGCAAATAGACAAATCAAAAAAACCAAGCACGCTTACTTCCATAGAGATAAATGAACTAAAAAAGACGTTTCTTGAGATTTTAAACGAAAATAAGCCGAATATAATAGAAAAAGAAATATTTTCAGTCATAAGATTGACACATCTCCCTGGAGAAAGAGTATACTTTGACAGCGTAAATGAAGCTGTTAAGACTTTTTTCAATTATTCCGACACCAAGGAGATATATAACCCTGTAAAAGCCGAGATAAACAAGGCCAAGGAAAAATTCGAAAACTACCAAATCCAGATAGATTATATAAATGCAAATTATACGAGAATAGAAAATGCGATGAGAGTGCTGAAAAACTCGCATGATGATCTGGAAAAAAGGAAAGACGCCATAAAAACCCTTGGTTTTGAAATAACTGGGAAAATCATGAAACCACTAGATATGCATGAGCTAGAAATAGATATAACAAACGACTTGAGATACACTCTTTCTATATTATATAACAAGTCAAAAAGACTTAAGAATGTGGACGCGGAAAAGATAAAAACGAACATAAACAGCGTAAAAAGACTGAAGGTCGTTACAGGGAATGAATGGTATTCTAAATTCCGCCATTTTATGAGTTCGAAGGGAAAATTATGTGTAATAGGCAGGGATATGAACCAGAATGAAGCGCTTGTTGAGAAACACCTGGAAAAACAAGACATTGTGGGTCACGCGGACGTCTTCGGCAGTCCATTCGGGGTCATTAAAGCTGGAAAGGAAACTGTTGAAAGGAATGAATTGGAGGAAATGGCGTCCATGATAGCTTCTTACTCCTCTGCATGGAGATCAGGCGCCACGAATCTCGATGTATACTTTATCAAGCCGGAACAGGTGACAAAAAAACCTCCTTCCGGAGAATCCCTAAAAAAAGGTGCATTCTACATAGAAGGAAAAAGAGATTACATCAAAAATGCACAATTAGGGATTTACATTTCATTTGGGTTTAGCGAAGACACTGCAAAGATAAGTATAACTGCCCATGAACCTCGCAGTCCTTTCTTTTTTTTAAAACCCGGAAACAAGAAAAGAGATGAAATAATAAGGAAAATCAACAGGGCTATTTCGCAAAAATATGGATTTGAAGTCAACGGGGACTACATCGACCGACTTATACCGCAAGGCAAATCTTCTATAGAAAAAGTTAGATTACTTTGAGGAATGCTCGATTATGAACTCCTCTATCGCTTTATTCTTCGCGAGTTTAGTTATGAAACCAGCCACTTTGTTCCTGTTCCTTTTTTGAGCGGAAATTACCTTATTCAGCATTGTTTTATTATTCTCAAAGTCTTCATTGAACATATTTTTGTACTTCTTCAGCACGTCAATAGTGGCGTTTCTTATCTCTTTTCCTCTTATTCTTCCCATTCGTTATTATAGATATATGGGGTATTTAAATTTTTGTTTTTAGACCTTTTTACGATTATCCTTACAAATTGCAGGCATCACTTCGCTTATCAAAAGATAAACAAATGAGATACGACAAAGTTAGATATATACTAAGATTTAAAATTAAATTATTAGTTGCCTAGGTGGCTCAGTGGCAAAGCGTCTCCTTGGTAAGGAGAAGATCGCGAGTCCGATTCTCATCCGGGGCTTAGCATTCCCTTAAAACAGTTTCTATGCTCCTCTCTTAATCATTTCATTATTCATTAAATGCAGCCCAACCATAGATAACGCGCATACGCCTAGGATCCCACCCAGCCTAGCGGCCTGTGAAAAAGGCGTGGACCCATGCAAAACCTCATCAATACCTGACGCGGCCATTAAACCAATAGACCCTGTCGCGCCCGCTGCGTACCAGTGTTCTTTTAGTAACTTACCACCATGATACAGGCGATTGAACACCCTCTCCGAATACGTGCCCTTATTTGTCCACCTGTAGAGTTGTTTAGCGCTTCTTTTATTTAGTTTCTCCAGCATACCATAACCACTCTGATTATTACCAGGTAGTATCAGTATCTCATGATTGTAATCGCTCTTAATCAATTCCAAAGAACCGTTGAGATTAGATTCCTTCTTAGTACATTCTATTGTCTGGTAGTCTTCTTTTAACGCTTTTCCAGTTGATTTAATATAACGATCTGCATATATCGAACCAGCAGTATACTTTGCATAAAGATCTTTGCCGAACCTAACAGGCTTATCATAGTTACCCACACTGCCAATCTTATCGAAATCACCAAGAAGGGCCTTCTCTAGCTTGCTACCACTCCCAAGTTTTACTATTTTACCTTGTTTTTCCGCAATCTCCCTCTTCTCGTTATATGACGAAACTGCTATTTTCTCAATCTCCTTAAGCTCTTCTATTGTAGCCATGCCCACAGTACTTAGCGGGAAACCCCCTCTCGAATATACCATATCTTTACCTCCTTAGCTATTCACTTTTTATACTACTATATAGAGATAAACTTATATAAATACTTTATACAATGCTTCGATATCTAAAGAAATCCCTTCTTTTAGCTTATTAGAAGACAGCAGGTAAAGATACAACAAAGTTAAATACATACTAAGATTTAAAATTAAATTATTAGTTGCCTAGGTGGCTCAGTGGCAAAGCGTCTCCTTGGTAAGGAGAAGATCGCGAGTCCGATTCTCGCCCTAGGCTTTTTATTCTCTTGGAAGGAGAACCAATTATAAATAGAGCTATGTTTTTATAGTCTATCAATATACTCTGATACTTAGAAATTTGAGAGAGAGTATTGCACAAGCTGCTTTTTAACCTACAGTTTTTACTTTCCTGCGTTTTAAATTATGTCTTCTTCTGCAACAACAACGAAATCTCCTATTGAAATAACTGCGCTGTAAGGAATCTCCTCAAATCCATTTTCATCCTTTTCAAATTGGAATGTATTTGCGTATGAAGTCGGGCTTTTTATTGAGAGATAAACTAACTCTCCTGTTCTAATCTCATAGATAAGATCCTCTACGATACCTATCTTTTTCCCACTTTTACCGACTACAGTTTTTCCGACCATAGTCCTTGCATCTATTTTTTCTCCCTTGGTTACACCTGTCATAATCAACCTCCTTTTAGATTAAAATAATATTTTGTTACTAATATAACTATTGCCATTTTACCTTAAAAAGCTTTACCAACCCACGGAATATGGCTGGTTACTGCTTTCTAAATATGAAATACCTATCATTTTCAATCTCCCCTGTTTCTATAGGTCCAAGAACAGACAGATCTATACCAGAAACCTTTAAAACAGAGATTACTATAAAACTGCCTGTGTTTGCCAAGGAAAACATCTTTTCTATCGATTTTTCGCGCTCGCGTTCGTCTATATCCTGCAAAACGGTAACACAGAAGATAAAATCAAATTTTTCATCGGTATTGAAATCCTCTATTCTTTTCCGAATTAAGGAAACATTTCTAAGTTTTCTTCTAATTAGGATTTCAGCCATGTCTGAAGGTTCTATTGCGGTAATTTTGTTTTTGCTAAGCACGCTTTCGAGAATACCAGAACCAGCACCAACATCGAGTATTGTATTACTATCCTTTATCTTAAATTTGGAAACGAGAAAACGTATTTTTTTGACCTGTTCACTTAGATATAGATTATCATAGCTTTCCTTTATAGAATTGTAATATATTATCGAGTCCATCAGTAAGATTTTGCAAAGTATGCATTTACAATGGCAGGTTTACCACAGAAAATGCAGTTTTTGTCTATAAGCTCCTCTTTTTCAATAGGTATAACTCTTGATGTTGCTCCTGTCTCCCCCTTTATCTGCTCTTCGCAGTCGGGTGTAGAACACCAAGGAGCTTTTACGATGTACAAACTGTTTTTTATTGCATTTACAAACTGTTCCTTTGAAGTTTCCTCTTTTATCTTAGCCGCCATTTCTTCCTTTGCTTTGGAAAGCATAGCATTATGGATCTCATCAAGTTTATCTTTTATCTTGTTCAGTTCTGAAAAATTTAATTGTGTAGACTCTTGGCCTGTACGCGTTTTGATTGAAACCACTCTAGACTCAAGTTCTCTCTTACCAATCTGTATTTTCAGGGGAATGCCTTTTAAATCACTATCGTTTAGTTTCCACCCTGGAGAGATATCTTCCCTATCTTCAAGTATCAATCTTATTCCCTGTTCCTTAAGCTTTGATTCTACTTCCCTAGAATATTCAAGTACTTTTTCTTTTTCTTCCTTGAGTATTGGTATGATAGCACATTGGTAAGGCGCTATACGAGGTGATAAAACCAATCCTTTATTATCCCCATACACAATCACCATAATTCCAAGAGAACGCATTGAAATACCCCATGAAGTTTGGAAAGGGTATTGTAAAACGTTATCTTCATCCAAAAACTTTATATCGAAAGGCTTTGAAAAGTTCTGTCCAAGATTATGGGACGTGGCTGCCTGTGACATAAAATTATTCGGAAGAACTACTTCTGCTGCATAACTCGTCACTGCCCCTGCAAATTTTTCGCTTTCACTTTTTTTCCCTATGATAGAAGGAACTGCAAGCATTTCTTCTAAGAACTGTTTGTAGAACTGCAGTATCTCCCTCGCATTTTTATCTGCTTCTTCTGCGGTGCGAAAAACGCAGTGTCCTTCCTGCCACAATACTTCTCTTCCCCTTAAAAGCAACCTAGTCTCCTTAGTCTCCCACCTGACTGTGGTATTCCATTGGTTTATTAGCAAAGGCAGATCACGATAGCTTTTTATCCATCTAGAATAACTGTCATACATTATTGTTTCAGATGTCGGACGTATAGCCAATCTTTCATCCAGTTTGGTGTCTCCCCCCATTACAACCCAAGCCACCTCTGGATTGAATCCTTTTATATGTTCTGTTTCTTTCGATAAAATGCTTTCCGGAATGAGCAATGGAAAATATGCATTCTTTACACCTATCGATTTAAACTTTGAATCCAAGTATTGAACACTTCTTTCCCACATTTCATACCCATACGGCTTGTAAACAGCAAATCCTTTGACAGCTGAGAAATCAACCATTTCTGATTTGATTAACACTTGATTATACCACGAGATTATGTCATTCTCTTTCTTTATGTCTATTCCTTCCGCCATTATACTCTTAAAGCATTTTGATTAATAAAGTTTATTGTAATTTATTTTGGGTGTAAATAAAAGATTAACTAATACTACCGAAAGACACTAAAGGCATAACACCATTCGGAGGATAAGTACGAACGCGAACCCATCTAATAGAGATTGGATTCACACTTGCTGTTCCAGCACACACCCCACCATAACTGCCCAATATCATAAACTGCTGTGTATTATATGTTCCCGATATCGTGAGTTTAGTATTATAATTGATATATTCTGATATATTGCTAAAAGAAACGGAATCTCCCATGATGAAATATTTGTTAAGCGGAGGCATAAATCCTGAAGACACTGCATTCTGTATGTTGTAACCCTGATAAGTTCCATCTGCACTCCAAGCAGTAAGTATATTATTCCCACTATTTGTCATCCATAAAATCTCTGCATTGCTACCACCATTATTTCCTTGTGGACATTGAGAATTCGCCTGCATAATCCCTGAGTATCCTCCATTGTTAAGAGAAGTATAATTTACATTTGCTTCTTCGATTGAGTTTAAAGCCGTGAAGACTGAAGAAGAAGTATATGCAGCTCCGCCTGTAATACTCAACCCATTACTTATTACCACGCCACTACTATCTGATATAGACCAGCCATTTGGTATAGTCGTCCCAGCAAAGTTCCAGTAGTTATTAAACACATTTGCACCGTCATCGTACTGCCCATAGGTTGCGGAAAGCTGTGGAGCCTCGCCGGTGTTTACGTTATTGAAAAGAGAGGTTGTGAGCGGGGCGAAGCCCATGTAGATTACCATGGAATTAGAGATAGAAGGAAGCTTTAGCCACCAGATCGCTCCGGAGGTTGTATAGCTTTCCAGCCAGCTAGGGATCACGCTGCCGTTGTAGTAGAAGAACTCCACGTTCTGTGCGAAATTTGAGGTTGATATTGAGGACCAGCCTGGATCTGTGCTTGTCATGTTTACCATCTGCTGGAAGGGTGAGGGTGTGGCTGATGTCTGGGTATTGGTTATCGTCAAGGGCTCATATGAGGTTAGGATGGAGGGTTTTCCTGCTATTGACGTACCTGCCACTGTGCCTGATGTGTTTATTGTCTGCGTTCCTATGCTTGGGACG
>JAJZNK010000039.1 GCA_021811735.1 Nanobdellota archaeon
AAAAAACGAATAGCCATATAACTTATATTGTAAAAGGCAAAAATGAAATGCATAATGTGATGTATTTCAATAAAAAAAAACAAGACAAAAGATGGCAATGCGATTGCAAATGGTATACTTTGCAGGACAAGATATGCTCACATATTATCGCGGTAAACCTTGCGATAAAAAACGGAAGTCTAGGTCAAATCAACGATAAAGCGAAAGATAAGAAGGAGAATTAGATTCCTCTCCAAATTTTTTAACCGTTGTTTTTTTCTCAGTTAACTCATTGTCATGCCAGTAATCCACTGCTGACATGAAACCGACAAGCCTCTGGTTTTTATCCATATCCAGCAACTTGAGTTTGTTTTCGACTGTCACCATATAAATCCTAGAACCTATCACGTCATTATTTTTGATGGTTTGCCTATACACTACCGTTAACTCTTTTCCAAGCTTTTTGCTGTAGAGTCTCGTAAGCGTTGTTTTATTGAGATTCTCGCTGCCTTCTATCGGATTAGGGTATTCCAGGTATCTTTCTGATTCGATAATGGAATAATCTGTAAGATCCATATCAGTGCCGTTGTAATTGAACTGTAAATTAAGTTTTTTGAGGTCAGGAATCGAGTCCCTTTCAGAAAAAGACTCACAGGAGATATCCGATTTTATCAAAAAAGAATTGCCAGTCTGTTTTAGTCTATCCATATTTATCAGGTATAGGTCATACTTATCATCAAAATACTTGAGCTGGTCTGGTCTTGTCATTGAAAGTATATGCTCCGTCCGACCCTTGTTTTGAACCCAGTCATAACTATCCTTTGACTGCAGTATTTTCAGATTACTATTTTCGGTTAAAAGTCTTATAATGTCACTATCCGACTCGGTTATATACCAGTCTTTAAACAGGCTTTCCAGAGACGGCGATTCGTCTTTTGACACCATAACTAATCGAAGAATAAAACCAGTATAAATACTTTATTTGGGCAAATTTGTTTTTAACACCCTGCAGATCCAGCCTTTCGGAGCGGAAGCGCACTTAACTTCCTGTAGCAGCAATTCCGCCTGCTTGTTCTTACTTAATTTATCCAATTCAAGGTATACATAATCTTCTTCCGCTTCATTATGACCTTTTAAGACTCTTATTAGCGCTTCTGTCTTTTTTATTGCTTCCTGTAGATTATTAGCTAAAACTAGTTTTGCTGTCTCATCAAGCAACTTAGTTATTGCACCGTGTTCTGCCTCAAGGCCGAGAATCCTTAGCCTGTTTTCACGCAGTATCTCAGGAAAAAGATATTCCTCCTCCCAAAACATGTGGTTTCTAAGGGAGGATTTGATAATCTCCAGTTTTTCTGTGTCTGGTTTAGATGAGAGAGACTGGAGAAAATCTTCGAGATAAGTATCTATCCTTTCGTGATCTCCAGTAAGCACGCTGTCTAACATAGTATATACCTGTTAGACGTGTTTTTAATGCTTTATCTCAATTTTCTGGCTATACTCTTTTTTAAAAAAAGGGCGTTTAAAACTACACTGATAGAACTCATCCCCATGGCGGCGGCCGCGAGGATTGGCAACAGGGTGTATACACCAAGGCCGACTAATGGGACGATAGCGCCACCGGCTATGGGTATAAGGACAGTATTGTAACCTATTGCCCAGCCTATATTCTGCTTAACCTTGGAAACTGTTGCACGACCTATTATGTATAGATCAAAAAGCAGAATCATATCGTCTTTTAGGAGGATAGCATCCCCACCCTCTTTTGCTATGTCACTCCCACTGACAACCGCAACCCCGAAATCGGAAGTTTCTATCGCGGCCGCATCGTTTATACCGTCGCCTGCATACATGACATAAAATCCCTTCTCCTGGTATGATTTTATTATGTCGGATTTTTCCTTCGGGGACACTTGTGCATGAATATCGTATATACCTATAGAATCCCCGACATTTTTCGCTTCCGCATAGGTATCACCTGTTATCATCGCGGTTTTTACCCCTGCTGCTGTGAATTTTTTTATAACTTTACCAGCACTGCTTTTTATGCCGTACGAAAGAGTCATATCACCGAATCTTTTCCCGCTGAGATAAATAGTTACTTGGCTCTTGTTCTCACCCCTCTTTACTTCGACCAACTCTCCGTTTATTGTTCCAGAAACTCCGATGCCAGGATTTTCTTCTGGGTTGGTTACTTCTGGCAGCTTTATCTTTTTTTCTGCCGCGAGTTCAGTTATAACTTTTGCTATCGGATGATTAGAATACTGCTCTATAGCCGCTGCGTAGTAAAGAACGAAATTCGTATTGTAGGATTTACTCGCTGAAACTATTCTGTCTATAGATGGTTTTGATTCTGTTAGGGTACCTGTCTTATCAAATACCACCAAGTTCACTTTTGACAGCCTGTCGAAAGCATTCATATTCTTTATGAGTATAAACCTTTTGGAGGAGATATTAGCTGATACTAACAAAGTTATAGGCGTAGCTAACCCTATGGCACACGGACATGCTATGACTATCACGGAAACGAATGACAGTATGGATATTTCATATGTTAGTGCACTTCCGACGGTGCTAAGGTAAATATACCATACTAAAGCTGATATTACGGCAGCGACCATCACAATAGTTACAAAATACGCGGAAAATATATCGGCAAGTCGCTGTATCTTAAGCTTTCCTACAGCTGCCTGCCTTATCAAAATATACAGCTTACCAACAGTGGAATTTCTTCCGATTTTCTCTACTCGGATTTCTATTGCGCCGTTTATGTTTATGGTGCCGGACATTACTCCACTTCCTTTTATCTTTACAACCGGTTCAGCCTCCCCAGTAAGCATTGATTCGTCGACTTCTGTTCTACCGCTTATTACAGTACCATCAACTGGAACATTTTCCCCAGACTTAATAAGAATAATATCTCCAGTTTTTAACGAATCTATGCCAACGTCTTTTATTTCCTCTCTATTCTTCACCAAATGGACTTGAGAAGGTATCCTGCTTGTAAGCTTATTTGCCGCCTCGTTTGCCCTCAACTCGATTATTCCTTGGATATAATTACCAGTAAGTATCAAGGAGATTATGAAAACTGATGCGTCAAAGAAAACTAGGGAGCCTGGAAAATACCCAGGAAATATTGTGATGAACGCAGAAAAGGAGAAAGCCGTCAAAGTTCCTATGCTTATCAATAAATCCATGTTGCCTGAGCGCATCCTGAGCGACTGGTATGCACCTTTATAAAATAGCAAACCAGAATAGAACTGCACTGGTAGGGAAAGCAGAAGCATTATGTAGTCCTTTGATGGAACCGAAAACAGATAATTCACCAAAAGGACTGGTATGGAAAATGACCAGGAGATTATAAGTGCCCTTCTCTCTTTTTTATTCTCATTTTCCGGAGCCTGAAACTTTAGTCTGCATGAATTAGAGCAAAAATAATACTTCCCACTATCCTGCTCAACTGTTATATCTGATGTCTGAGGCACGTTCATACCACATATCGGGTCAATTGGCATTATCTTTCCTCTTATTATTGGTCATCGTAGCTTCTATAGAGATGGAGGCTACGCTAAGATTGCAACTGCTGTGCACAGAACACCACTTATAGCACAAATCGGCATTTTTCTTTTCCCTATAATGAAGCTTGCATATTGGACATTGATATTTCATCTCACGACGTCTCATCTTGTATATTTTATTTGGTTGTTGTCGAATTTTTCCTTGCAACTTGAAGAGCAGAAATAATAAATTTTCTTGCCGACGGTACTGTGGTATTTTGAATTATCATCGACTTCCATGCCACAAACTATGTCTGTTTTCATAATATGAATTGTAGTCTTGTAGCATTAAATAGCTTAGATGTTTATAAAAGGTCCCAAGGATTAGATATTAATATGAAACCTATAACACTGGATACTTTAATAGGGAACCCTAGTAAACAAAAGGGTTTTTATATTTCTGTAGGCGGGCCCGGTGAAAGACCACTTGGTGCAAACGATGGCCATCCTTTTCGAACCATTGTCCCTAGTATAGCGGTTGGAATGGATCAGGCTGCTAAGATTATTCTTCAATCTAAAATAAGAGAGGACGATCCGGAACAAGCCTCGCCACAGGACTATTTAAGAAACTTGTACGACAGGACAGATAAGCCAGTTTACAGGAAAATTTTCATACAGACTTGTAGGCATATAATTACATATTTTGATGGGTATGAAAATACTCCATCTTGGTTCAGATCTACGTTATTGAAGCTGAATATACCTGGAGTGTATTGATACTCTGATTTGATATTGTGGTTTACCAAGATTCGCTCCTTGGGAAGATACCGACTACTAAGAATAAAGTATCATGACTTTGTCCACGCAACGCCTGTGGCAACTCCATTGTTATTATTACCTGAATAGTCATTGGCATTTCCGTCAAGAGGCCACCACCCCATCAAACTTGAACCGACAATCGGCGAGCCACCTTCTCCTTCCAAATAGAGTGCATTGACTTGTTGTGCTGAAAGAGCGGTTGAATATATTTGCACGTTGGAAAGCGTACCGTTAAAGTAAGATATGGGTGGTAAATCTGGCCAATTCGCGCCATCACCACTTCCACCACCAATAGCCCAATAGTATGGCGTAAACCTTCCTTGGATATGTGGAGAGATTACACCTATTTCGACGCCGTTGAGGTACAATGTTTCTGTTTTTGACTGAATACTCTGTGTTAACACTGCGAAATTCCAGACGTTATTTGATACAACATGATTTGTTTGAAAGATAGTGCCATTGTCATCTCCTCCGAATAAAGAGCCGTTGTTTGCGACATACAATGGATTCCACCATGCGCCTACATTATTTGGCATAGGTCCATTTCCCACCCAAACCATGGCACCGTAACTGGTAGTCTTAAACCATATGGCTACTGAAAAGCTACTTGAAGTATTTACAACGGAATTCTCATTTAAACTTATGTAATTTGAATTTCCGCTGAAATTTCCTACTAAGTTACTGTTTTTATTACTGGCTACCCTAGAAATCTTTCCATTTGAAAAATACGGCCCAGGAAGTATCTGACTTGGCTCTGTGTATTTTATAGCCACAGATCCGGAATAGGAGGAAGTGGATTTATTGCATGCTCCGTTCACGTAAAAGACTCCTGATTGTCCCGCTCTAAGAAGTGAATTTACATTCTGTACTGTATTGACGCCGTTGTTTCCGCTTACGTTTATGTCCGTTACGTTTACAGGGTATCCTACGGTGTTTGAGACATAGATTGCTAGTATCTGGTTGTTTACTGTGTTTATGCATGCTGCTTGGGTTACGCCTAATCCACTGAAACCTGTTATTGTGGTCGTTAGTGAAGAAGAAGGGCTGAAGATACCCATGCTATAGAGGATAACGGCTACGATGACTATGATTAATATTGCCCAACCATACGTCATCATATACTCTAAGGCTGATTGAGCTTTAGTCATAAGATTATGTATTGTTTTTGTGTTTAAATCATTTGTTCAACCAGTTTTGGTAGATTGCATTAATCCCTATTATAAACATGTCTTAGCCACATTTCTTTAAAATAAGGTAGGGTAAGTGTCGCAAGCGCGAAAGCTATGGTAGGGACAACTGCATTAAGCCAAGGGTTTACTATCCCAACTGCGAACATGTAAACACCTAATGCTAGGTATGTGAACAACATTATTGTGGCCTTTCTAGTCCAACTGAGCTCCCATGCCTTATCTCCTTCTACCTTCTTGTTCCTTGTCTTAATTTTTAAGACCTCTTTTTCGATTTGTTTCGGAGTCATCATAGTAATTAGTATCAAAAGTGTTATTTAAGTTTTAACGTAAATTTATAGCAAATAATTTGAAATGCCCTCGCCAGGATTTGAACCTGGGTGCCCGGTTTAGGAAACCGGTATTCTGTCCAAGCTAAACTACGAGGGCGGATTAAAAAACAATACAGCAAAGGTTTAAATTAATTATTTAAAACTATTAATAGTATACTTTATCATACTATTTTATCATTTATGGCAGGAGACAATCCTTTTATAAGTATTACGTATTCAAAAAATGACACAGTAGTTGACAGAGTAAATGAACGAATAGAGCTATTGATACTTATAAACGAAGCGCTGGATCACGGTGGAATAACTGTAATCAAGGGCGCTCCTGGTATGGGTAAGAGTACACTAGTGGGAGTGCTAGAAAATGAACTTAAAAAACCTAACAAGATTGAAATAATAAAAGAAGAGTTTACGCCGGTTGTCTATAATAAAATAAGAAATTTAGATGTAGGTATTGGAAAGAAAGTACTGCTAATATTAGATGATTTCAACAATATTGAGATGATTGATAAATTAAGCCAACAGAGAGTAATAGACTTGATATATAACCTGAGCCAAAGAGCGGCGATAATGCTGGTAGAAAACAGAGATGACGGAGTAGAAAGAGAACTAGAAAAGCAGGGAAAGAATTTCAGAAAATACGAGCTTAAAGGTCTATCAAAGGAAACGATGAAGCAGATAGTCATAAACAGATTGAACGACGGAAAAAACACTAGATCAGAGTCCGTAACTCCATTTACTAATTCCGAATTTGATAAGATATACAAAAAATCAAGAGGGAACCCAAGGATTGCATTGTTAATATGTTCTGCCATGTACGATCAGAAAACCAATAATATAATATAAGAAGGCAGGTTATAGAGTTCATATGAAGACTAATGCAAGATTAGTAGTAATTTTAATTGCAATATTTGCTACAGTGCTAATAGCAAGCGCATTTTTTGCCGGACTTAATCTGAGACTTTTTTCAATAATCTCCGCACAGACTGGTATAAATTACAACAGCGGGATTACCTCGCCGTTTTATTACCTTGCATATATCCTTCTGGCAGGATTGATTGTACCTACTGCGGTGATACTGTTGCTCCTAAAATACAAAAAAATAAAGATAATAAACTTGCTTATAATAGTCCTTTTCTTGTTTGTAATGTATGGTTTCGCTGATTTTTTAATGCTTGACTTGTATGTTTTTGTGCTACATGGAAATTTAAATTCCACTGGGTTGCTGCTTGCAACACTTTCATTATTGGTCTATATTCTACCAGTTGTCCTTACCGTATATTACTTTAAATACGCAGGAAAATACGCGAAGAATGTTCTTAATATCTTATTATTCATATCTATCTCCGCAATAATATCCATCTATCTGAATATAGCCACGGCATTGATTCTCATTGGAGTGATAAGCATTTATGATTATATCTCAGTTTTTGTGACGAAACATATGCTTACATTGGCAAAAGCCTTTTCTGAAAGTTCGTTCGGAGGAATAACATTGATGGCAAAGAAAATCAAAAAAACATCCGTATTTCTAGGTGGGGGAGACCTTGCTTTCCCAGCTATACTATCCAATGAATTCTTTCTACATTACAATTTTATGGCTGGATCATTTGCCGTGATTGGTGCGATAATAGGTCTCTCGATAATTCTTTTCTTTGGTAAAAAAGAAAAGGCATATCCTGCCATGGCCGCAATCGGACCGGCACAATTTGCAGTGCTTGGGTTGTATTTTCTACTTAAGATAATAATATAACGGCGTTATAAAATATTTAAAGAATAATGAATAAGTAGATAAGTGGAAATAAATGTAAAAGAAGAAGATGTTATAAAGGGGTTAAAACAGTGCTACGATCCAGAAATACCTTCAAATATATACGACTTAGGGTTAATTTATAAGATTAGCATAAACGGCACGGAGGTCAAAATATTGATGACATTAACTTCCCCATTCTGTCCAGTTACCGATTACTTGGTTGAAGATATAAAAGGTAAAGTTGCCGATTTTTCGGGAGCAACGAAAGTAGATTTGGATATAACGTTTGATCCGCCTTGGACCAAAGATAAAATGACTGATGAAGCAAGGGCAGAGCTCGGTATTTGAAAGCAAAACGTCTCTAAACTTATGTAAATAATCAGTCTAAGAAGTCCTTATCTCTCAGTTTTTCTGGTAAATATGTTTCTGTCATAAATGAAAGACCTTTTGCTGTAAACGCATCAAGTTCCACCTTAGCACCCAATTTCTCCATCTTGCCTAATTCTTCCATCCAGCTCTTGCTCGTCTTAAACCATTCATAATTCTTTATCTGTTTTATTCTTGCTATGTCAACGTCTTTGAATTTTATTAAATGTCTTCGTAAGCCGTACTTGTCTATGTCTCCCATTGTTAAACCCATGAATTTTGCCTCCGGTAATGAAAGCTTGTCAGACACATGCGCCAAGGCTATCGATCCAAATTTTATAGCGGAATAGATGTAAACTCCCCATATATCCCCGTCGGTTAAAACGTAAACTGGAAGATTGTATTCTCTACTAAGCCTCTGCAAAAGTCTTCGTATACCTCTTGTCGCCTGGCCCTGGCTTGCGATTATTACACAATGTAGTTTTTTCCACGCCTTATCTTCATTTAAACGATCCCAGATTGTAGCCTTCTCCATGTAAATTACAAATTTAGCGTCAACCTTTTTGAAAAGCAGTTCTTCGACGTTACTTGGCACCGCCCAGCCTCCGCTTCCCATCTTTGACCAGTCTATCACATCTCCTCTGTCCTCAACGACAACTTCTCCAGCTACTGCACCATTTTTGTTTGCATTTATATTAAGTTGTTCTCTTGTTAGGTCTGTTATCAACTCCAAATCTTCGATTGCTTTATTTGTTTCTGTCTGATCATCAACTATATCAATCTTAGTTCCTGGTATTGTTCTTCTAACCTGATAGAAGGCAGATCTTAAACTAGTGTGCTTATCACTTTTTATAAGCTCCCTGCTAACAGCAGCCATAGCCATAGTTTGGGTAAACTTTCTCACGTGCCCCACATTCAGGAAATATCTTCTGGACATCCCACTGCCCAAAGTGATCATCCTGTTTTCCTCATCGTATTTTACATTTGAAAGGCCTCTTACAGGAAGTGTCAAATAAGGGTTTTCTCCTTTTTCTATTTGCTTGTAAATATCTTTCCCAAGATTTTCTAAAGTTTCTATTCTCTTCTTCCTTGACTGCTCAATTTCTTTAGTATCCATATTCATTCCTCTTCTCCAGTAGATGTATCTGACTCTATTTTGCTTGATATAACATCTCCTTTACTAAGGCTTTCCTCAACTGTAGCCTTCACCTCTTCCTTCTTTCTCTCAAGCAAATTTTCTATTTTTGCTTTTATCTTCTTCTCTTCCATATCTGTAAGTTTTGAAAGCGAGTAAGCCAGTTCAATTCCGTATTTATCAAATAAACTTATTCGCTCTTGGAAGAGACTGCTCTTGTGTTTTTTATTAAGAAAAACTGATAGGTTTCTGACAAGTTCTTGTAATGCGAGTTTTATCTCTTTTATTATTACCGAATAACTTGCCACCGAATTCTTACTTTCATTCGTGTATGGAACCCATACGGAGGCAATGTGGATTATAAACACTAAGGGACCGATTGGAACTTTATTCTCCACTTTCAAGCCATATCTGGCGTAGTCTACACCTAGAAAACTCTGAGTTAATGCGCATGATGAGGAGTCAAATAATAATGGTATTTTATTTGCGAATCTCATTAAAATTGCTCTGTCAGACTGAATATTTCCACCATAGGCAGCAGCAACTTCTATTTGAAAAGGCATGCCTCTGTAAACTTCTGGTTTTCTGGTTACGGATTTTATAAATTCTGGAGAATATTCTTTTTTTAGACTTTTCTCAAGCTCTTCCCCTCCTATCGGAGACAAACAATCAGTCTGCGGCCTCATAAGCTCCAGTGATTGCAAAGCCTTTAAAATTGAATTTGCC
>JAJZNK010000031.1 GCA_021811735.1 Nanobdellota archaeon
TATATCCTTATCTGGGGCTGTACGCTAACCTGGCAGACTACCGCGTTCGGGTCGCGGTTATCCGAGTTCAAATCTCGGCAGCCCCATGCTTTGATTGGGGTTATATATAATTCGACGAAATGTCCCGATATTCTTATGTTGCCAGGACCATGTCTGTAGGTTGTCGCTTTACGATGCTTTTCTGCTGTCTGTATCGTTAATGTACGTTACGGTATCGCATATTGGAAAAGCATTACACCGAAGGTAAATCATTGCTCCAAATGCGTGCATATGCGTTATGTACAAATAGGACACTGGGCCAGTAGCAAAAGTATTTAATTTAGCACTGATAATGCAAAATTGGTGATGTCATGGCGGGAAAATTATCAATAATAATGTATAGCGGTACAGCGGACAAGTATATACCTTTGGGTGTCCTGGCGCAGGCAGGCAAAGCAATGGATATGGATGTCACTGTTTTTGTAACAGGGTTTGCCTTGTTAGGATTTCTAAAAGACAAGAAGGAGTTGCCATTTCCGAAAGAATTTGAAAACATGGCGCCAAAGATCATGGAAGGAATGAAACGCGATAAGGTTGCGTCGTGGGACGTTATGTTAAAACAGGCAAAAGAGCTCGGGGCACACGTATATGCATGCTCTATGATGTGCGGTGTCATGGGCTTGAAAAAAGGGGACTTGGACCCGATTGTGGACGACATCGTGGGCGCGGCGACTTATTTGCAGATGTCCGAGGGCGGGCAGACGCTCTTCATCTAAACGCGTGATTGCATGACGGACCAAAATAGGAAGCTGATAGATTCGCGCGGATCGTCCTGCCCTGGCCCCATAACAGACCTCGCTATAGCATATAGAAATTCCAAGATAGGGGACGAGATAGAGTTGTGGGCCACCGATCCCGGCGTAAAAGCGGATATACAGGCCTGGGCGTCAAAGACCGGCAACTTGGTCGAGTCGATAACGGAGGATAAGGACAGGATAACAATAATGATAAAAATAATAAAAAGATAAAATAATGATGCCATGTCAAGAAAGAGTGTGGTTATAATCGGCGGAGGGGCCGGAGGCACGATATTAGCCAACAGCCTCCGCAAAAATGCCTTCGATATTACTGTCATAGACAAGAGCGACAAGCATTACTTTCAGCCACAATTCTTGTATATAGCTTTCAAAGGCTCCAAAGAGAATATGGTGAGAAACGAACGGTCGTTGCTTAAGAAGCACGTAAAATTAGTCAAAGAATCCGTATCTGCGGTGGACCTGGTTAACGGGATAGTAAAGACCGTAGACGGCGAATATAGATATGATTATTTGGTTATAGCAACCGGCATAACGAGCAATGCCTCCCTGATAAGCGGTCTTGCGGAAATAAACGAAAAATTCGGCGATTACCATACGAATGTGGAGCAGTCGAAAAAAGTGTGGAAAAACCTGAATGGTTTCAATGGAGGCACCATAGCCATAGGGCAATCGTATCCGCTATGTAAATGTCCTCCGTCGCCCCTGGAAGGTGCATTTCTGACCGAGGAGTTCATAAATTTAAAAGGCCTTAAAGGCAAAACTAAAATCATCTTTTTTACGCCATACCCCCGGGCATATCCGGCAGAAAAGGTAAATGACGAGGTAGAGCCCCTGTTAAAAGCTCGTGGCATAGAGGTGAGGACGTTTTTTGATGTAGACCGCATCGATGCGGCGGGCAACACCATATATTCTATAGAAGGCGATTCCATAAAATACGACCTGCCGATTATAATACCCCCTTGCAAAGGCGTTTCGGGAATTAGATACGAGCCCCAATCCATTCTAAACACGGACAATTTGATAAAAGTAGATAAATATACGTGTAGAGTGGAAGGGTTCGACAATGCGTTTGCGATAGGCGACGCTGCTGCAATTCCCACTTCGAAATCTGGGGTAGACGCCCATCTGGAAGCGAAGGTTGTCGCAAAAATATTAAATAAGGGAGATGCAAAATTCGATGGAAGGACGCATTGTCCGTTTGACGTGGGTTATGGGAAGGGCACATTTGTAATAGGTTCGTATGACGAGCCCGTTATAAGGTATCCGATAACACATATAAATCTCTTCATGAAGCACGTGATGGCTAAGATATACTGGGGCAGCCTAAAGGGAACATACGATGATATATTTGATATATACTTCAAGGAGACAAATCCCGCCAAATTAAAGAAAAAATACGGCAAGTGACATACTTTCTTGAACGGTCTTTCCGAATTAAGCAATTTTGCCATTGCAATTTTGCCTTTTACCGGATCCTTTTCCTTGACCAACGCAGCCACGTGTATGCTGCTTGCATAGCAGATAAGGGGTGGCAGCCATGAAGAATAATCGAATGTTCGCAAGGCACGTTGATCCTAGTACAACCAGCATTTACATAAGCACTAGCAAGCAGGAGGTCTATGACGTAATAGACAGCATGGCCTTGAGCGAGGTAGCTTCGTTAAAAAAGAGGGTGGGAAAATGAGACTGATGGCCTTTTACCTTCTTCAAAGACCCTAATCATAATTTCCTTACTTCTTCTTGTCAAATGATTTACTGACCATAACCTTAAAAAGTGCCAAATTGTCGCATGGCTTAAAGACAGGTGCCAAATGCGACAAAACCTGAAATAATGAAATAGAGAATAATTTCATTTTCCTCGAACCCAGCCTTGTTCATTAACTCCGAAGCTGTCCAAGAACCCGTCATCTTGTCCATAAAGTATCTAAAAACTATTTACAAGGTCATTAAGTTATATTTCATTATCAACAAACCCGTCGATTTTTGCGGTGCGAATATAAAAGTCAATTTCCTAAATCGATTAATAGGTATATTTATTAATAAATTTGCTTCCAATCTTTACTTATGGATATATCAAAAGTAAAAACTGCTTTTAAAGTGGCAGATGTCGTTTTGGATAGAGAACATAAAGTAAGACGCATTAAGTTTGTTTTTCTTGACAGACTATTTGACGAACACGGCAAACCAATAAGCACTGATGCTTTGAAGGACAATGCTGGGAGAATTTATATATTTACCTCTAATGGCATAATCCAAAAAATCGGCGGGTCGCAATGTAAAGGTGGAATAAAGGCGACAATGTCTTTTTATCAAGGAGGGATGCAAGGAGGTCCAAGCATTAGAACTTTCGGTATTCATATCCTAATTAAAGAGGAACTTGAAAAGGGCAAGAACGTTGAAGTGTATATGATAACGTCTCAAAAAACGACTATGAAAATTAAGGGTCTATTCAAAGAAGAAGATGGCGAGGTGTCCTCTTTTAAAGAAATGGAGGATAAATGCAAAAATGACTACAAAAGTATTGAAAAAGATTACCCTCCTTGGAATTATCAGGAGGCAGGTAGAGTTTGGAGGCAAGATATACTTAAAGCATTAAACGAGCATGATGCTAAAAGAAAAAGTCTCACCTCTCGAAAGGAGGACAATAAATAAGTATTTCATGAGATGCTTTAATATTATCATTGCTTTTATTATTTATTCTATTTTTTCCTATCCGTGTTTCTCCTTGGCCCATCGTATATTGCCAAGTCGGGAAAGATTGCTGATATTCTTTGTAATATTCCCTTATTGTTGGGCAATCATTATAAGACAAAATGAAGCCACCTTTATGTTTCTTCAATAAATCTCTCAGGATTTCGTGTGGAAAACCATTATGATGAACTGGAATATTCCTCATTGGATAAATTCCTTTGAACATTTTGGAATCTGGCCCAATATAATAGGGCGGATCAAGATACATAAAATCGTTTGGATATTTTTTTAAAACATCTTGGAAATCAGCACATTCAACTTTAAGGTTCTTTGGGTTAAAATTTCTAATTTTCTCAATCATCTTTTTGTATCTATCTTCTTTTAGATATATCTTAGAACTCCAGCCCATAAATCCGGGGCCATAAGACAAATTAAAATTATAAACAAAATAAACTGCGAGCGTGAGTGGATCTAAAATTACCTCCTTTTTCCAGACTTTATTAAGTATTTTTCTTATCTTTTCAAACTCTTCTTTATTTGGCTTTAATTTTTTAAGCTCTTCGTGTAGTATTTCTGGCTGCTCTATTTGAAATTTCCAGTAATTGCATAGAATATCAAAAATATCGAAACCGATTACTTCCAAATCTAAATATTTACTCATTGCAATTTCTATAGATCCACCCCCAAAGAATGGAGATACAACTCTTTTTATATTATTTGGCAGTGACTCAATAACATGGCCCACTGCAAGTGTTTTACCACCAGCATATCTAATTGGTGATAATGCCACTCTTTTATATTTATTCATGCTTTTAGGGTTTTTGCTCCTTACCTCATTTAGAAATATTTTCTTTTTTATCTCTAAGTTGCTCCCCAAAACTCTATCCAACATTAAAAGTTTTTGTTGATTGTCAATATTATTCTTCATATTAAACACCAGCGATAGCTTTCGCTAACAAACATATTCTTGCTTTACTATCTTCACCCAGAAACATTCGGCTATTTGTATAGCGTCGCCATAACGCAATTTTTGTAATTATTTTATGTAAATAAAAGTTTATATACTTTGGTATCATACCTATCAGCTTTATCTTCAGTTTTGCTGAGATAGTCTTTTTAGGCAAGGCAACGCTTAGCAAATTGCCGTTCCAGTTCAGCATAGTTACAGAAATATCATGCTTCATTAACCATCTTAAAGTCTCGAATGTTATATTTCCACTGTGTCCGTTTACTATTACAAAGTCGCACCTTATCTGGTGCGGGTAGTATTCGTATCGCTCATTGTCCAATTTGTTCTGTGCGATTAGACAACGCTTATCTACGCTTATGTTAATGCCAAATCCTGAGATTAGTAAAGAGTTCATTTACTTCGCCTTTTTCATAGATTTGTTCAACTGTTTTTTTATGTCAAGTATCATCCTTTTTCTTTTTGGTGAGGCATGTTTCAAATCATATGCCAATTTTGCCTTATATTTCCTCTGTAGATAATTAGTGTAATGTAGCGAGGGTTCTATCGTAAAGCTAAAGATTTCATACCAAATATTAGGAAATGTTATGATTTGCATCTGAGAGTATCGTAATTTGTTTAATAGCTTATCAAAGGTATCAAACTCATTACTTTCTGATTTTGCGTACTTTCTTATTGCATTTTCATAATTGTTAAATTCACTTTCATTCTCTGCAATACTACTATAAACGACTTTAATGTCCTCTGTAGTTAATATTTGAACTTCGTCTGTGTTAATTTGCTTATTTTTTGACTTTTTTAGTTTATTGTTAAACTGTTTTGTTCTTAAAAACGCACCAAATAAAGAATCTACAAAAGAAAGCGATGCGTGTTTTTCATCAGAAAAGTGATACCTTATTACACCTATAAGTAATATTGTTAGAATAGTTTTACTCAGCGCGTCGTCTATGCTTTCATTATTTTTTGTTATAATAGGTGATACACCCTCATTATGCAAAATCTTGGTTAAATATTCTTTTTCGTCTGTTTCAAGATTTAGTTTATTGGATAAATAATCTGCAATAAGCTTAGTATCTATCTGGAACGGTTTACCTTTTATGTGCGGACTCCACCTTGGTTGTACGATATACTGATCTAATTGCTTTAACTGTTTGATTATTGTCTGTCTTGTTACCTTGCTTCGTTTTTCTACTTCTAGTGCCGTTACGGGATGTTCTAAAAAGAGATGTGCGTATTTTCTGAAGGCACCATTTTCTATGATATTTGTTGTGTAAACTTTTTTTACCATATTTAACACGCGTAAATTGTCTATTCTTTACATATCTTGTGTGTAATCCAATTCAACACATGTAAAGTATGTATACTTTTAAGTATTTAAACCTTTCTATTATTGTGTGGTAAACGTGTGCCGAAAAAACTGCGCTTACTTGATACTATATTAATGATGATCGCATGGGGTTCTCAAAACGATACAGAAGTTTTGAAGACTGGTTATCCGCTCAGGATAGGCATGATGTTTTAGCCGGGTTTGAGAGCAAGAACTGGAACATAGTGGTTTTATGCAAATACGAAAAGACATAATCATAGAAGGCCTAAGATCAAAAATACTTAATGTTCTTATAGATACAGGTGCAGAAATGACCTTATTGCCCAAGAAGGTCGCAGATGAGATAGGAGTAAGATACACTGGAGAAAAGCGGTTTATGGGTGGAGCATTCGAGGGCTTAGATGATATTATAGATATGGCAATAGTCAATATCAAATTTCCCTTTTTAAATAATCGCAATCATGTTGCAACGGTGGCCGTAAGCACCAAAGCAACTGACATATTGCTCGGCTTAGATGTCCTAAACCAACTAAAGATGACAATAGACATCCATACACACCAAATAGTAGTGAAAAATGAGGTTGTTGAAGCTGCAAAAACAGGACTGATGATTGCTGGTGGTGTTGCAGTTGTTGGAGTAATATTATACGCCTTGTTTGGAAGGAGGTAATAGACAATAAATAACTATCAAATATATTGACTTTCTGAGGGAAGCAGGTTATCTGAACTCTCCAATGTATAAACCCTGTCAACCAATCTTAATTAATAGAGTACGCATAGGATTAGAGAAAAAGATGGCGAATCGGTCAACGATTCCGCCAAATTTAATTTTAGCATTCCTTACTGAGAAGATAGAGATGTCGAAGCTTATAAAGGATAGGAGTTCAGATTTTGTTTTATTTGATTTGTTTGCTTTGATCGGCACGGGTTTAGGACTTATTCTTGTTGGTGCTTTTGTATTAAAGTTAATTTCAGTAATTGAAAACATGTTAATTATTATACTTATTTTAAAATTACAAATATATGTTAAAACTCGCAAGCATTAAAAATAGTTTAGCCCAATCCCGTCTCTTACTAGGGCTAATTATTGCTATAATTAGTGGCTTAATTGTTCTTTTTATATGGCATGTTTTTACAACGCCACCACCTCCGTTTGTGGCATTTATATTTAGTTATGATAATCTATTTCCTTATAATTATACTTTACTTGTGGAAAATGAAGGAAACGCAACAATTAGCAGTATTCCATTTTATATAAGCGCAAAAGGCGCCAATGTTAGCTTAGAAGTACACAATTCTAGCGGTAATGTTGATATAACTTATCCTTATGGTCACTTATTTGGTAGTAGTATTTATATCGTTGCACACAACATGCGCCATGGGGATATTGGGATAATAAATGTAAATTTAAATAAAAATGCGAATGTTTCTATAACAGGACTTAAGGCAAATATACATTATTGTGTTGCTACCTTTTATTCTAATTATACACCAGTCGGCATATTAAGAGCTAATTCGTCAGAATCAAATAAACCGGCACTTCTTGTTACTTTGAATTCGTCAGCTACTTATATCATCACAAGCAATGTGGTGTTATTCCATATATGTGGACCCTATTATAGAGGTACAAGTATACAAAAATTTGGAAATTGCACCATTTCAGAAACTCCAAATTATTCAGTTAGGGGTATAATTCCAATAAACTCAACTGTACCGTTGAATCTGGTTACGCCGATAAATGCATCATACTGCAAAGAATTAGTATCTTAGTAGATATTTCCTAACACCTTTCCGTTATAACTTAACTTTGCCACATTAAACCTTTAAAGTAGTGTTGTCTCATCGTTTTGATGATAAAATGAGAGACAACATAACACTACCATTAGGTAGTTTATCCACAATGGATAAAATAGAATGGAGAAATCGGACCAGTCTGGCACTGAAATAGATATGCAATCATTGGCGCATTATTCATCTGTTTCTTTGCAACTGCCACAATAAATTTGGCACTGAATTCGTCCAAGAACCTTGATGCCAAAAATTTCAATTTACTCAAAAAGTACTTGGAAATTTGGCACTTGCTATGATTTATCTGCAAAATGCATTCAGAATCAAGTCGTAAGCAATCTTTTACTGCCAATCAAAGCAGTTTTGGTAATTTTCCCAGATACGGAGATAAAAACCTTAATCTGCGTTGGTAAAATTTGATTTGGCGAATCGAGTTAGATGAGAAGGTTAGAGACCTCGATGCTCAAAATGGCGAGGTTACGTTTTAACGCTTCGGAAGAGCAACATCGCAACAATCTCGATGTGATAACATAGGATTTCGGTCATACACAGACTATTAATGGAAAATAGTAAGATTTGTCCCTTTATGGATTTGGCTTTTAGATTACAAGCACGTGTTTTAGGGCAAACCATAATAACGATATGCTCGGCTGTTGCCTGCCCATCGCATATCGGGTTATGCCGTTTATATTTATTTGCAGTGTAATATATTTGGGTATTATGGATGATTATGATATCGTAGTTGTTGGCGGCGGACCGGCGGGCATTGGAGCTGCATTCTCTGCTGCGAAACTGGGGCTCAAGACTGCGATATTGGAAAGGCATTTCATGCTTGGTGGAAACTGGACCAACGGATATGTCCTCTCGATTCTTGGAATGTACACATACGATGGAAAAGAAAAGATAGTTGGCGGCATCGCGGACGAGGTCGTGAAGTGGCTCGAAGATTATAGAGGCACTGCAGGGAAGGTAGGCAATTTCGTGCCGTTCAGGCCGGACGAGATGAAGCTTGCCCTGGATGCAATATCCAAAAATTATGGGATAAGCGTATATTTCGGCTCCCTAGTAAGTTCGGTGGCCGTTAAAAACAACACAATAGATAATGTGATAATTTTAGGCAAGAATGGCAAGGTAACCATCTCGGGCAAGATGTTCATAGATTCAAGCGGGGATGCCGATCTCGCGTTCCATGCAGGCGCGAAGACGATGAGCGGAATGGAAAGCAACGGAATGCACCAAGAAGCGACATTGCCATTCAGGATAGGCAACATCGATGCGGCAGCAGTGATTGAATTCTCCCGGAAAAATCCGGACCTTGTATCGGTAGTCATGGATGGCGATAGATTAAGCAGGATAAGAATTACACAGAAACTGGTAGACGAAGGCAAGAAGGAGGGGCTTTATCTGCCCCATGCAAATTCTGAATTTTTATTTAACACCAGCAAGGAAGGCGAATACGTATGCAATGCTACGCACGTAGATATCGTGGACTTTACAGACGGAAAACAGATGGCTTCTGCAATAAACGATGCGAGATTGCAGGTTGAATCTTCGTTGAAATTCTTGATAAAAACGATTAAAGGATTTGAATGGGCGTATTTGCTTGATTCAGCCCCGTCTATAGGGCTAAGGGAGACGCGCAGGGCGGTGGGAGAATACGTGCTTAGGGAAGATGATGTAATGAATAACGCACGTTTTGACGACGCCATAGCCAGATGCGGGCATCCTATCGAAGTGCACGATCCAAAATTAGGAGTTATATACCGCCATTCAAATGGTGGCGACGGCTCATGGTACCAGATACCTTACAGATCAATTGTTGTGAAAGGCATCGACAACCTGTTTGCCGTAGGAAGATGCCTGAGTGC
>JAJZNK010000027.1 GCA_021811735.1 Nanobdellota archaeon
ATTTATGTCCCACAGCCAGTTATTTATCAGGTCTACTATTAGAACAGGTTAGTCTGTTAATTCATGGTTCAAGTTCCTCGACTTACTCTCCGCATGCCTTAAACGAGTTATAAGTCATAGAAAGTATATTAGAATGATATTTTCTTCTCATGTTTTGTACATCTTCATTTGCTTTGCCTTCCTGTATGGGAACTCGACCCATTTCCTCGTAAATGAGATTTGCTCCGATCGGTCTGGGCAGTTTAGGCGGGTTGCAGAAACAGGCATGAATGGTCACAAAGGTGTTTAATTACCCCCTTGTGATTCACTTTTCTAATAGCCCTAATCTATGTGAACCTTACAGGCTGAGCGCGAACCGAGCCGTACGGTCTCTAGCTGTAGCGGCGAGGCGTGCTTTAGCATCGGAAGCACTGGCAGCGTAAGTAGCACAAGCATCTCAGGCATCGGTAGCGCAGGCACCAGCATTAGCAGCACCAACACCACCTACTACAACAACACAACCACATACGCTTTCTTTCTCAAGCGCATTGCCTCCTGTTTTTGGCTTCTTGCGCTTATATTTGTTCTTCCCAATCCTTCAACTCTCCAGTAATTACGTATCTTAGTGATCTTAACTCCTTTATGTTCCTGCAACCAGTCAGGAACATTGCCGTCTTAAGACCATAAACGAGCTCGTCAAGCCTCTGCTTGACAGCATCTGATGACATCGTCGCAGGACGCAGAAGCGGCCACGCAACAGCAGTAAGCGACGCGCCCATGGCTATGGACTTGGCTATGTCTATACCTGTACGCAGACCTCCGGAAGACACGATGGGCATTTTTGTGTGCTTGCTGGCCATGCGCAACGCAACCGCTGTGGGAATGCCCCAATCCCAGAACAGTTCGCCCATGCGCTCCTTCATGCGCATATGCATGGACTGCGCACGATAGTACTCGACTGCTGCATAGCTTGTCCCTCCCATACCTGCTACCTCTACTGCGCTGACACCTGCATTCTCAAGCTTGCCTGATACCTCTCCGGAGATGCCGAAGCCCACCTCCTTTACAACGACAGGAACATCCAGCCCGTCGACGAATTCCTTTATTCGCGATAGCACATTCCTGTATCGCTCATCGCCCTCCGGTTGCACGACTTCCTGGGCAGGGTTAAGGTGTATGTAAAACGCATCCGCCTCTATCATCTCCACAAGTTTCTTGCCATCAGTTACAGTGAAGCCAGCGCTAATTTGAGCGCCGCCTATGTTTGAACCTATGAATATATTTGGTGCCCTCTTTCTTGTTACTGCGTATGTATCTGCAAGCACCTTGTCATATAATCCAGCACGCTGGCTTCCGACAGCCATTCCCAGGCCCGTTTCCTGTGCTGCTTCTGCCAGATTCCTGTTTATGGTGCCTGCCAATTCGGCTCCTCCTGTCATAGCACCTATCATCAACGGAGCCGAGAAGTCATGGCCCAGAAATTTCGTAGAAGTATCTATCTCATTGAAATCCAATTCAGGAAGAGAGTTATTTATCAAGTGTACATTTTCGAAAAGTGTACGAACACGCTTTGATTGCACTGGTTTATGCAAGCAGATGCGTATGTGATCCTCCTTACGTCCCATTATCTGTTTTATTTTTTCCTTTTTTGTAGTAGCTGCCAACGAAACACCGCGTACCCTATACAACGATGTATTAAAATTTAAATACCCGTATGTGGACTAGCCTACAATAATAAAATTAAGAAGCCATTTAATATAAAACTATCCAGGCATTTATAAGTATTATGCACAAGTTTTAAATACTCAGAAGACAAAAAGTAATAAGTAGGTATAATGGGTATTAGTAAGGCGAGAGCATTCCGAAAGAAGTTCAGAACGAAACGACCTATAGTCACAATCGGAGTGTATGACGGCCTTAGTGCTAAGATAGCAGAGTCGGTGGGTTTTGATGCGTTTGGGTAAGTAGTTATAGTATTTCCGCGTCGCATGGATTTCCAGATGCGAGTTTACTCACGCAAACAGAGCAGTTTGCCGCATCAATGCAAATTGATCGCGCCGTAGGTATCCCAGTAATAGTCGATTGCGATACAGGCTATGGAAATGCCCTAAATGTGATTAGAACCACGCAGGACCTAGAAGCTATGGGAATCGCAGGTATGTGTATCGAAGACAATACCTTTCCAAAGAAATGTAGCTTCTACGAAAGCGTGCCAAGGTCTCTGGATGATCCAAGAACTTTCATCAATAAGATCAAGGCAGCAAAAGAAAACCAACTAACAAAGGATTTTTTTGTCATAGCAAGAACAGAGGCACTAATACAAGGGAACAGTGTTAGCCAAGCAATTAAAAGAGCAGAAGACTACGCCGCAGCTGGAGCAGATTCTATAGTAATCCACTCAAAAGACGCGACAGGCAGAGAAACAAAACAGATAGCCAAAAGCTGGAGAGAAGATATTCCGCTAACGGTAATTCCAACAAAGTTTCCTCAGTTCTCTACTACGGATTTAGGAAGAATGGGTTACAAGATGATTATTTATGCCAATCATCCCATACGTGCAGCCGCGAAAGCCGTTAATGATATGTTAGGCTTATTGAAGAGTAGTGGCACACAACAGTCAATAAACGAAAGTCTTTTCAGAATAACCGATTTAGATTCGATAGTAGGGGTGGACAAGCTTGCTTCAAACGAAAAAAAATACGCCTAACAATAATATATCAATGTCTCCTTCACGGACAATGATGGAGATTCTTGCTGAGTTGGACTATTACTTTGTTTCTGGTGTACCATGTTCAAACTTTAAAAGTCTAATAGAAAGGATTGAACTGGACACTAGATTCCTTTTAGTGCCAGCGAACTCTGAGCCCGAAGCGGTGGGCCTAGCCACCGGAGCCTTTCTTGCAAAAAGAAAATCATTCATATACATTCAAAACTCTGGGATTGGAAGCATACTTAATCCTGTCATGTCTCTGAACAAACTCTACCACATACCAATCCTGATTTTGGTATCCTGGCGTGGATACAAAGGATCAGACGCCCCAGAACATATTGAAACTGGACTAAAAACTATGGACATCTTAAGGAAACTGGAATTGCCCATTTTTGTGCCAAACAAAACAAACATAAATACCATAATCAAACAGGCTGACGAGAGAATAAGAAAGAGCAAAATGCCTGCAGTAATACTAGTCAAAAAAGGAGTATTGGATGAATAGACGGGAAGCAATTGAGCTCATTGTAAATCATAGCTCGGAAGAGGATTTGATTGTTTCTTCCAACGGCTTCACATCTAGAGAACTATTCTCTGTAAAAGACCGAAAAAATAACTTCTATATGGTGGGGTCGATGGGACTGGCTAGCTCGATAGCTCTTGGTTACTGTCTATGCAATCGAGGCAGGCGAGTCGTGATTATCGAGGGAGATGCAAATATTCTGATGAACCTTAGTTCTCTTGTCACTATAGGCGCTCGCAAACCTAATAATCTGTTTCATTTTATCCTTGATAACGGTTGCAATGCGTCAACAGGAGGACAAGAAACCTACTCAAAGTCTGCGAATCTGTCTGAAGTAGCTTGGGCCGCAGGATATGAGAGATCAGAATTAGTGACCACTAAGAATCAACTGTTAGACTGCTTGACGTTTAGGGAAGGGCCGCTTTTTGCTCTTGTAAAAATATCGACAGAGGAGTTTCAGAATAAAAGGGTAAGCATGGATCTGGCACTACTTGCTAAGAGACTGATGAGTAATGAAAAGTTATAAGAACATTGATTTGGGTCAGGGGCAACCGGATTTTACACCGCCCCCTAAAACTTTTTTGGGATTAGACAGAACAAAAGTTTCACGTTATGGTGCAGTCCAGGGCAATTCAACACTAAGGGAAAAGATAGCTAGCAAGCTTATCAAGAAAAAAACATTAGACAGCGATAATGTTTTAATTACAAATGGTGCATCAGAAGCTCTTAACTTGGCAGTGAGGTTATTGACGCCAGGAAGCGAGATTTTGATAACTTGTCCGTATTACTACTATTATTGGCATCTTATCCAGAAATCTTTTATGCGTGCAAAGCTAATAAAGCTAAATGACTACCGATTAAATATTTCAGACTTTAATGAAAAGATTGAAGGATGTAAGGCCGTCATACTGAATAATCCCTCAAATCCTACTGGAGTCGTAGAAAGTGGCTCAACGGTCCGCGAAGTAGCAAGAATCTGTAGTGAAAGAAATGTTCTATTGGTCTATGATGAGGTTTATTCCGATTTCATATACCGTGGGAGGCGTACAAAACTGTTTGGAGATAACATTATCTCGATAAACTCCTTCTCAAAGACATTTTCTTTATGCGGTGAAAGAGTTGGATATGCCTATTCTAAGAATCCTGGCATCATAGACAAACTAACGGTGCTAAAACAATATACTTCAAGGGGTACATCAACGTTAGCACAAAAAGCAGCATTAAATGCTCTTGATTCAAGTAAGCACTATTTTACTAAAATACTGCATATCTACAAAAAACGCCGCGATTTAATATGCAAAGGGCTTAGATCTCTAGACCTAGAATTTCCTTATCCTGAAGGTGCATTTTATGTTTTCCCACGAGTAGGAGACGGTACAAAAACACAGAAGGTTCTTAAAAACAGATATGGCTTGGATGTTATAGACGGAAAAATATTCGGTTTTCCAGAAAATATCCGTATAAGTTATACACGAGAAGAAAGTGCACTGGCAGAGGCCATTGACAGATTGTCCGCTTTCATCAATTCGAAATAGAACCATAAAGCACTGAGGGCTTACGCCTTCTTGATCCCCACAAAAGAACCACTAAGCAATCTTTTGTCGAATGTCACCTCTAAGCCGGCTTTTTCCATAATCGCCATTGTCTTTTTTATATCAAACAAACCTACGTAGTGTATATCTTCAAAATTAACAGTGGGCTCGTTTTTTCTGGCAATCGTAGTGTGTATGTGTATGGTTTGGATATAATCCCTGAGCGTTGAATTTCTTATTCTTGCAATTTTCATTTCCTTTCCATCATATATGCGCATATAGGGCAACCCTGGCTTGTAAATATATCCTGTTGCTTGTCTGCCAGAACGTTTTGTAGGGTAAGTAAACCACGGTTCTATTATTACAATTCCACCTGCGTTGAGGTGCCTTGAAAATCCGTTTATCGTCCTTTTAAGATTCCGATAGGTTTTAACATAATTAGAAGAGCCAAATGGGCACAAAATTACATCGAATTTCTCCTCCAAAGACAGATTTATCATGTCTGACCGCTTAAATGTGACTCCCGGTATCTTCTTTTTTCTCGCTATGTCCAGCATGGTCTTGCTGATATCTACCCCAACACATGAAAATGGACCGGACAGGTAGGCTAGAAGAGATCCGGTACTGCACGCGACATCCAAGAGCCTGTTGCCCTTGTTTCTTTTCTTAGCTCGCACATAACTTATAATCTGGGCAGCTTCAGTATCGTAGCGTTTCCACGCGTACGCCAAATCATAATATCTAGCAAACTGGTTGTACAGAGTAAACTTATTCGTGTTGTTCTTTATCTCCATAAAACCGCCATTATGCCCTGAAGATCGTGCAGCTTATATCTTTACCTAGCAGTACATCTCTCAACGCCCCCTTTTCGTTTGCATTTACAATATATCCCGTACTGCCAGTAGCGTGCACTGTCTTATATAAGCTTAGAACCTTTGCTCTCATGCCTCCTGTCGAATCTATTTTCAAAGATTCCCCTGCATATGATAAAGCCTCTGTGATATTTCCCGAATCAACAAATTTGATTAGTTCTGCGTCCGGATATGTTTTAGGGTTCTTGGTAAATAAACCGTTCACATCCGTACTTATCACCACCACATCCGGTCGCATTTCGTACGATAACGACCTCAACACCTCCTCAGTTGATATGTCCGAAACCCCTCTGGAAGAATCCATTACTATGTCACCGTATATAACTGGAACCAGCCCAAACTTAATGGCGTTTCTTATTTGGCCGCTGTAAGAAACACTGAATTCATTGTCTTTCGACATACCAAACGCATGAGGCGGAAATGAAAAAACAGGAATGCCTTCATTTAGGGCTACTCCGACCACTATCCTATGAAGTTGGGAAACTTCTTGTTCCGTTATGGCGGAAAACCTATCACACTTTCATTATTCGTCAGGCCCTTTTCATTTATTCTATATCTTATAGATGCCGCATGACCAAATGATCCACTTCCATGTCCTATCACCAAATCAAAATTCTTAATATCTTTGGCTTCGAACGTTTCCCTTAAAAGACGTCTAATCTCTTCAATTTTAGCCGTTTGTGGTCTCTTAGTATCTGTAATTACGCTTCCACCAAACTTAATAAATACCATTGGATTTGACATATAAAAACCAAGTCAAAGAGGAAGCTCATGCACCGCTGAGGGCATGTCGAAATACCACTTGAGAAATTCAAGCGTCCAGAAAGAAAATTTGTCTTTTTGTGTTTTTATCATCTCTTTAACTTTGCTTATTGGCACAAATTTTGCACTACTTACTTCCTCTTTGTCTATCTTAAATTTCCCAGAATAAGTCGCCTTAAATAACACGGCTACTGTATTATCATTTTTTCCATAACTCATTCGCAGTTTCAGTATCGGCTGTACTTTTATCCTGGAAATACCAAGTTCTTCTTTTATCTCCCTTTTTATTGTCTCCTCATAAGTGTCTCCAGCTCCAACATGTCCAGATGCAGAACAGTCATAGGTATTAGGATACTTATCCTTGTTTGATGAACGCACTTGTAACAATACTCTTCCCTCATTGTCAAATATAAAAACGTGTACTCCTCTGTGCCATTTCTCTGAGCTGTGCACTTCTGTTCTAGGTGCTGTACCTATCAAACTATCCTTCTCATCAACCACGCTTAGTAACTCATCTCTTACCTTCTTTCTGCGTTGTATCACGCCTTTCAAATGCCTTGCTGTTATCTTCAATACTCTTCTATTAAGTCTCGGCATAAATCATACCTTTTTCTTCGTTGGTTCTGTTTTCAGGGTTATGTCTCCCCTCTTAATTGTAGAGAATCCAGTTATACTAACTTTTTGGACGTCCAAACCATCAACAGCTCTCGAATATGTTTTATCCTCAATTATCTTTTTATCGAGCAAATATTTAAAGAAATAATCAAACGATCGGTTTAAGTGTGGATGATCTTTAATCTTCCCCATGACATGGGAAAAATATTCATCAGAGCTATAGTAACTCTTGAGCATTTCATCCCTTATATTGATATATTCTGCTGGTGATATGTTTGGATTCCTAACAACTGGAGAATCACCACTAAACATTCTTAGATCGTTTGTAGTAAGTTTATCTTTTGTTTCTTCATAAAACTTTGTGCCAGGGAACGGCGTAATAAAAGCCAATCTTGGTTGGTCTATTGGTAGTGTTTTCATGATTTGTAGTGTTTCAGATAAGTTCTCTTTAGTTTCCTCTGGCGATCCAAGCATGAAATAGACGCGTGTGAGAATACCGTATTTGTTTGTTAGTTCAAGCGAATTTCTTATGTTTGCAAAGTGCTGCTGCGGTTTCATATTTTTTAATATCGTATCTGTAAGACTTTCGGCCCGCATCCCTATTCTAGTGCAACCTGCCACTGCCATCTTCTTTACTAAGCTTTCTTTCAGATGCACATTAGTATACGCAAACCAATTGATCCCCAAATCTGCTTCTATTAACCTGTTACATAATGCTTCGGCCTTCTTTATTGAATGGTTAAACGTCAGATCATTGAAGAAGACAAAATTTGTCTTAAACTCTTTTTTGAGCCCTTCCAGCTCCTTCACTACGTCATCAGGATCACGCCATATTACCTTTCCTGGAAATACTATCGGCGAAACGCAGAATTCACAATGGTAGCAACATCCTCGAGAATAAGCAACCTGTGCAACTCCTTTTTGTTCCAAAGGAGTAGGATAAGATAGCGGTGCTGATTTTACTCTTTCTAATATATCTCTTTGCCTAATTGGCAGAAACTTCTGCGTGAAATCAAATCGTTTCGGAGGAACCTTATGTACATTATTTTCCAAATCTTTGTATATCAGTCCTTCGATATTCTCCTTTTTAGTACCGTTGTCTTTTAATATCAAAAGAGAAAGTTTATACAAGGCTTCCTCTCCCTCTCCAATCACAGCATAATCAATATTTTTCTCCTTTATCATTTCTGGACTTCCTGTAACGTGCCCCCCTCCACACACGATTATCAGATCCTGAAACTTGTCCTTTATTTCATTGACTAATGTCAATGCATCGGGAACCATATGTGTGCTATGAATTGATATTCCAAGTATTTTAGGTTTCTCCTCAGTTATTTTATCAAAAACTTGGTTGTTATCAGTTGAAGTTTGTTGTATTATGTTAGCAGATATTCCTTTAAAATTCAAATAACCTGCAATGTATTCTGCTGCAATAGGTTCCCTTAGATAAACCGGACTTCCTGAAGTAAACACTGCCTCTTTTCTTATCAATGTCTCTCCAGCATCTACCTCTGCGTACATGGGTTCTATTATTAATACATCTACCATAACTGCCCACCTTACCTAAAGTACACAAACCCTACTCTAAGTATTAGATGTTTACGCATATATAGTTTTGTGCAAAGACTTTTAAAGACGACATGCGAACCACTTCGTTCTTTCTTGCAAATCCTGTTTTAGTACTTGGACGTATCACAGTTTCTTATATTAGAATAGGAAAAAGTAAAAGTATATCCTCTGACTATTCATCTTAAAGAAAGTTTTCCAGATTCGCAGACTTTGAGTAGATAACCAGCCTGGAAGTCGTAAAATCGACGTCAGAACGTGCATATAAATGTGAGGTTTTGTAGCAGTATGCTATGAAAGGTTATAATCCGCTTTCATATGCAAAGAAACGTGCTAACGTTATATATAACCCCCATGATTCAATGCTCCGATCGGGATTTGAACCCGAGTTTGAGCCGTGAGAGGGCTCCGTCCTTGACCGAGCTAGACGATCGGAGCAGTAGCAACCAATTTATTGGTTGCTTCCTTATTTATATGTTATTGTGGATT
>JAJZNK010000016.1 GCA_021811735.1 Nanobdellota archaeon
TGAGAAGTCAGGAAAGATGGACGCTCTCCTTATTCCTTTGGACTTGTTCAAGGAAACCGTAGAATTTGCGACCAAAAATGCGACCCAGATAAAGGTTGCAAACGGCTACATATTCTACAAGGAAAACGACAACAACCACAATGATCTCCCGCATGTAGAGCAGAACTATGCACGCAAGGTTTTCAGGGAAGTTATAAAAGAGTGCGGATTAGACGCCACTTATGGTGAATCCGATGAAAGCATTTATCACAGGAAAGAGCGCACTTTGCATAGGCTCACTACGCACAGCTTACGGCATTATGCAATAACTAAGTTTGCAAAGTCAACAAACGGCAATGTAGTATTGGCTAGCAGGTTCGCAAGGCACGCAAATCCAAGCACTACGATGCGTTATATAAGCAAGGACAACGAAGAGCTTTACAAAAACATAGATTCTGCTTTCAATAATTTGAAACTAGATCCGATTAAACTACTGTCTAGAACCACCAAAAAGGTTATATAAATGTGCTATGAATTAATACTAAAGATATGCGAATTTGGCATCGCTATAGAAATAGCCAACTTTCTTCTGGGTGATTATAGCAAAGTTTTACATACAGAGTTAACGTATGTTTTAAATAACCAAAATGGGATGTGTTATTATGAGCACTAATTTAACTACGATAGATTTATTCGCAGGTGTTGGTGGTTTCAGACTGGCCTTTGAGAAAGCCGGATTTAATACAATATTTGCAAATGACTTTGATAAGGGTTGCAAATTAACTTACGACTTAAATTTCGATGAACCTAAGTTAAATACAGAAGATATATGGAAAGTTGATATAGACAATCTTCCAAGCTTTGATGTTCTGTTAGGCGGTTTCCCATGCCAACCATTCAGCATAGCGGGCTATCAAAAAGGTTTCAGAGATGAAAGAGGCAGGGGCGACTTATTCTTCAGGACAGCAGAGATACTAGAAGCAAAAAAACCGCAAGCTTTACTGCTAGAAAATGTAAAAAACCTGAAAAATCACGACCATGGCAAAACATTCAAAATAATCATGGAAACTTTAGAAAATTTAGGCTATCATGTAAAGTACGATGTTCTCAATAGCTCCATATATGGTAATATTCCTCAAAACCGTGAAAGAATCTTTATAGCCGGCTTTCTGGATAAAAAGAAATATTATAGATTTGGCTTTCCTAAACCAATAAAACTTACAAAAAAATTCAGAGATTTTCTCGAAACAGAAGTATCTCCAAAATACTATTATAATGATAAGCCATTATTTGATAGGATAAAATTAGATATAAATTCTGAAGATACAGTATATCAATGGCGTCGCAGATATGTGCGCGCAAATAAAAAAGGGCTGGTTCCAACACTTACAGCCAATATGGGCCTCGGTGGCCATAATGTACCTATAATAAAAAGTGGCAAAGGCATAAGAAAGTTAACACCAAAAGAATGTTTCATGCTTCAGGGTTTTCCGCCCTCTTTCCGGCTTCCAAATATAACAGATAATAAATTGTACCACCAAGCCGGAAATAGTATAACTGTTCCTGTTGTAGAAAGAATAGCATTTAACATGCGCGATTCTTTACTAAGTAATGCTCCTGCAAGAAAAGATACCATAGAAGCTTACATCACAGGTTAGACTTCATTTATTATATAAGCAACTCGTTTGTCAGAACCAAATAGATCTATGGCTTTTTTAGCAGAAATCCATAGTACCTCCTTAAATAGCTGGGGGTTTCTACCTGCAGGCCCAAATTCAAGTTTATACACCTTGCCTTCATCCAATTTATACTCGCCCAATACCTCATTGTTAATAACCACATTTGTTAAACATTTTATAAAGTAAGTTATGCTCTCCTTGTTCTGCTTTTTATACATTTTTGCAGTTCCCTGCACATGCAAATCGCCTATCTTTGATGGATATGGGTATTTACGATAATTTAATTTTGGTATTACGTAATCAACCAATTCAATCTCCTCCAACATTTCAACATTTTGCCGTGTTTCTACAAATATATTGGTTTCATAGACATAATCTTCATTTGGTATAAACCTCGTTCCATTATCCTTCAACTCTTTTAAGGTCAGTATACAAACAATTTTTATTTTAATCTCTCCAAGCTTCACAAACTTATCGAATAGACCTGCATACTCGTCTTTAGTAGCTACCTGTAAAAATGCGCCAAGAAGGTCTAATCTCTTTTCGCTATCGTTAGCATTATCTTGTAGGCTTGCATATATAAGATATGCTTTTTCAAGATCCCCATCAATTACTCTTTCGATAGTTCTAAACTGTTCATTTGTAAGCCCTATCCACCTCTCCTTCCCCCCATAATTTTTAAACTCTAAAAACAGTTTTGGTTTGCGTTCTTCGCCATTTTCTTTTACTTTTACAACATCCGGATCTTCTGCTATACGTCCCTTCTGGTATATAGAAAAATCGAGGCACAGTTCTTTATTTGTACTCTGTTGTTCCAACATGTTCTTTATTCCGATCTCAATTGCCTTTCCCCCAACCCAATCGTTTATCATAGTTCCTAGCCCTCTAGTCTGCCCTGTAAGTCTGCTGGCCCCACTTCCTTTTGCAAAATAAATATTAATTGCAAATTTGATGCACGTTTCCAGATCTTCTCTAGTAAGAATGTATTCCATCATATTACCTTCAATTTTTTCTCAAACGTTCCATCTTTGATTTCATGCTCCCATATTCGTATTACTCTCCATCCGCTCTCTTTTAATAATGCTGTATTTCTTTTATCTCTTTCAATATTGTATTTTATTTTCTTTCTCCAGTAATTTATATTTGTTTTTGGCTCTATATAATGTTTTTTGCAACCGTGCCAAAAACATCCATCGAGAAATATTGCAATCTTTTCTTTCTTTATTATGATATCTGGTTTGTCCACCATATTTGGGTGCATTGTATGCGAGACTCCTGCCTCTTTTAAAAATACATGAACAATCTTTTCTTGTTTTGTGCCTTTACTTCTTATTTTTGACATTGTATAACTTCTTTGCTCTTTAGTGAGATTATCTACCATAGTGATTTTACCCTTAGTACTTTCATACTTCTCTCTCTTAATGATATTATATACAGTTCAGAGTTTAAGTATTTAATATACTCTTTAGCACGTTCTATATTTGGCTCTAACGTGCCACCACCTGTAATAGCTATCGCTACTTCGGGCTTGATCTGCACTATCTTCTGAAAGCTTTTCCATTTTATAAGCCGATGGTGGTCATATTCTAATGCCACTCTCAACTTGCCTTTTCTAGCTACTAGGTCTATTCTACCTGCTCTGCCAGAACCATCTTTTATTTTATATATCGGATATTCTCTTGTTGTATAAAACCCGTATTTCCTAAATACTTTTTCTATTTGGCTTACTGTATCATTGTGGCTTAAATCAGGATCAACATCTTTAAATAAATCTTTTAGTATCATTTTAAGCTCCATGTTTATCAACCATTATTATCTCTCTTTTTTTCGATTTTACGATGACATGCTTCATGCAGAAGTTGGCCATTTTCTAATATTGTTCGCCCTCCTTGACTATGTCTTTCTATGTGATCCGCAGAACTTTCATTGAAAACTAATGGTTTACCGCAATAAGCGCACAGCCCGCGCTGTTTAAAAAATAATCTACGCTTTTGTTCAATAGTGAAAAGCCTCTGCTTATCTTTGAGAATAAATGGTCGTTGCCTTTTATATTCACTTAGAATAAATTCAAATCTTGATTCTATCGAATCTGATGTTGTAGCTTTTCGCGATTGTAATTTATATTCTCTATACTTTTTAAATAATTCTTGCGCCATGCCTGCTGGCGGTATTTCATCATATATAGAGAATGAATTTAAGTTTTTTAAGAAGTCTTCTCCAAATGCCCGTATTTCATTGATAAAATTTTCGTTATTTGCCTTCATTTTTCTCAGATAAGAAACTAAAAGATAAAATGAGATCAAATCTCTTATCTTAATTGCCGTTAATAAATTATAAAGGCCTTTGTAGAGTATATCGAGATTGCCCTTCAAAAATTTAACAGTTTTAGGATTTATATGATTATTGTACTTTTTTAAGGCTTCTTCAAAACTTTTAAGGTCTAGATCAGGAAATTTCTTATTTTCAAAATCTCCTTCTAATTCAAGTAAAAGCAATTCTGCAGCAAGCAAGCGAAATCTGAACCTATATTCTCTTCCCAATAAGCCAAATATTAGGTGGTTATTATGTATATATACAAAAGTTTCTTTAAATTTTCCTCGATGTGCATTTATTTTTTCTGCTTTATTTAATGGGGTGCCTTCCTGTAGCCTGAGAAATGTTTGGGTTATGTCTTCTTCTTTGGTAGCATTATTAAAACTTTTCAATTCCAGATAGTATATGCAATAGGCATTTAAGAGGTTTTTTTCTTGGTCATCTAGTTTAGAATATTTTTTTATTCCACTACCATTCAAATTAAGTTTATTTGATAAGTATTTTTCAATAGTTTTAATCCTTTGTTGTCCGTCCAATATTTCATATTGTCCATCTTTATTTATGAAAAGAACCAAAACCCCCATCGAATAAGCATTTTGTATAGATCGAATTAGTTCAAGTTTTTGATGTCTTGTCCATACTTCGCTCCTCTGATACTCTTCGTTTATCTTTATTCTATTTCTACTAAAAAGGCCAGGTATTTCTCCAACAGTAAATTTCTCAAGTTCCAAATTTGGAACAGTTTGTTTCGTTATCATGTTACCACATCTTGATAAGTAAATATGCATCTTTACCTTCTGTAATCTTCTTTATATCATCAAGTATTCCTTCATCATAAGTTACCCACGTTATAGGTATCGTATATTTATCCTTTTTATCTGTGTTGGTTAGAACCGAATCCTTTCTGGCCGTAGTTTGAATCTCATAAGCCATTCTGTTCTTGTCATCCCACATATACTTCTTCTTTGAAACGCTAGCCACTGGATAAGCTATCAAATCAGGGGCATCGCTCCCCTTAGGTGCTATTACCAGCATATTTTCTTCATGCAGCTTTTCTATTGTCTTTTTCATAAGCCTTATGTGAAGGTCGGAGCCTGTGTTGCGCGCATCGCTTATTATCATTTCAGGATCTACAAACTTTAAGCCGTTCTCTGTTAGTTCATATCCTTTTCCTCTTTGTTTGGCTAAGCTCAGCTTGACCAAGCTTTCAAATATTCCTGGCCTGCCTTTTGCACCATAAATTGTAGGATCTCCGGTTATCCAGCCTTTTTCTTTAAGGTACTTTGCAAGCTCACTTAAGCTTGCGTCATTATTGTTGCATATTGCCAGCATGGCAGCGTGCTGCGTTGCTGTGGGCCTGTCCTCTGGCGGCTTAAAATACTCAAGCTTAGAGGATTGGGATTTACCTGCAACCACTTGTAAGCTATATTCACTGCTTTTGACGCTTGCCTTTATATCCTTCTCCAGCACGGGGTTGTAATAGAAAACAGGTATAAAGCTATGGATGTCGGAAAACTGCGCATCTACAAAGTAGTGGTTAGGCAGCGAGCTTACTGTCCATGCAAGCAATGGCTCAATGGCTTTCAAGGCTACCATGTCATTCTGTGCAGTGCTCTTGAACATGAACTGGCTTGCGAACTGGTTCCTTATGCTGTCCGGTATGTCTGTATAGTTCTGCGTTGTTATCCATAGCATTCCCTTGTCCCTTATTTCCCTGCTCATTTCAACTAGTATTGTGTGGTACCTTCCAAAAGTGCCTGTGGTAAGCCTATGCGCCTCATCAACGCATATTAGGACGTCTTTGCGCTTGCGCCGCTCCATCTCTGAATAGACCTGCCTTAGCGCCAGCTCTGCATAGAAGCTCTTTGCATCGTCATTGAGGGCTGAGAAATCTAAGACTGTAGTATCGTCGCCTATTGAAAAGCCCCCTGCGTTGTAGGCAAGCCTCGGCGTCTGCGCCTTTATGAACGAAACGGCTGAGCGGATATTGGACTCTTTTGTGGATTTGAGCGTTTTTTCGATGTTTTTGGAGAGGTCCTGCCATGAGGAGCTTGATTTTACAAGCCTGTCAAGCGCAGAGGGGATTAAGCTTGCCTGTATGCCTATCGAGCCCATCGGGAAGGCGACAACGAAAGCGTTCACGAAGGCTTCGGGATTTGAGAACGGATCTGGCAGGGTCTTGGATATGTCGCGTATGGAATAGCCCATTTTGAGGTATTCCTCGCCGGCCTTGAATGAGAAGATGAGCTTCTGGTAGGGCATCTCGCCAAGCAGGTGCCTTGTGAGCTTGCTCTTGCCCTGCCCGCTCGAGCCCGTTATAAGCACGTTGCGGTTGCTTTTTGTGTGGATGTAAGCCTTTAAGCCAAGCCGCTCGGCCTTGACCTTAGCCAGCCTGTATTTCTTTTCCTCATGCGTAGCGGGCTGCGAGCCTAAGCTTACGAGCTTTCTGGATGGAGTCGCTACCATGACTATGCTGGATCCAGGCGATATGTTGGGCTCATAGAGCATATACACAATAATGCCAGCTAACAGGATAATGAAAAGAAAGATCGAATAACCGCCAATGAAGAATAGTAAGAAAAAGCTTATTGCGCCAGAGATGAAGAAGCCTAAGATAAGCGTTTCTCCAACGCCAGGGACTTCTTTTGGAGGTTTGGAAGCATCCAAGCAACCACAGACATAAATGGAAGGGAAGAGATTTATTTTATTCTTTTATATTGTTTTTATGGGTGAATAAATGGAATATTGGGAAAAATGGTTAGAATACGCTGAAAACGATCTAAAAGCAAGCAGATTACTTTACGACAATAGGGACTATAGAAACGCTATTTATCATTTACAGCAAGCTGAAGAGAAACTATCAAAAGCATTTTTGGCTAAAAATAACATAATAACAGCAGATAAAACTGCCAAAACTTTTGGTCATGCCTGGCATGAAGTTTTAGCAGAAATAAGTTTAAGCTTAGACACTTATTTAAAATATTTAAATCAAACTTCAAAAGAATTTTTAGAACACATTTCAAGGAAGATAGACCCAAACCCTTCAAACGAAGAAGTAGTAGAATTATGTGACGAGATAAGTAAAAAAATAAGTGAAATAGAAAATCCAAGCTCAGAACTTCAAAAAACATTAAAAGAATCAGGAGATAAATATATTTCTCGATCTGCAATAGAAAATGCGCTAAAACATGCTATTGGTGATCCCGCATTTAAGCGTTTTATCTCAGAAAGGCTTAATGATAATATAATTAAAGAGAAACTTAAAGAATACGAATCTAAAAAAGGTGATATATCTGAACATGCAAACAATATGCTTCCCAGGCTTTTATTTTTTATACCTATGATGGCGCTAAGTTCGTTGTTGGTAAGTCACGAGAGCTATGCAAGATATCCTAGCGAAATAGATTATGAAAAACATGCAATAAAAACAAATTATGAAAAGGTATCTGATATACTAGAAACTCTGATAAATGATGTTAAAAAGTTATAATGCTTTAAAATATAGGGTAACACTAAGCTGCAAATATCTATATAAAAAATAAATTTTAGTTTACACTTCCTTTTAGCCACGCCAGCACGTTCGCTTTGCTCACGTGGGCGGGTCGCTCCAACGAGCTTTAAGCTTAGCAAACTAAGCAGTCAAAGGTACCTAAACTTCTTAGAAAGAAGGTTTGCAAACGAAGTTTGCAAAATTTGCAGCGAAGCAGCAAAATTTAATCAAGAAATGCCGCTTTTTGCCCGCCCCCAAAAAGCGGCTTGCTGATATTATAAGCTTCAGTGAAACTTTCTCTAAAAGTCCCTGAGCCTGCCGGTCGCCGCCGAAGGCGGCATTAGGGCAGGCGAAGGGCACTTAATCAAAGCACAGAAATACAACGTTAATATCTAATGGTAAGTAGTTCTGAGGACAAAATTTCTTAGCCCAAAATTCTGTCTACGAGAGGCGACTTAATCTGGATTTTTAAGCTCAGATTAAGTTCCAAAATCAGATTAAGAAAGGCTTATGGCTCTAAGCCGTTCTGCTTGCACAGTAATTGGCCTTTAGCCATAAAATCATGTTGTAATCTCCAAGTCTCAAAGCCGTTCTACTGCGTAGCTATTGGCTTTCTTGACAGGTTCAAATCCAAACAAAAGTGAACCCGATGTGCTTATAAATTTAAACTTGCTAATGCTTGTTGAAAAGGCGGGTTCGATTCTGCCTAAACAAGATTCAGGTGCTTGAAAATGGCTGGCAAAAATTCTGCGAATTTTAAGTCGTCTAGCCCGGCCAAGGACACGGGGCCTTCAACCCCGCGACACGGGTTCAAATCCCGTTGGGAGCATCTTCATTTACGAGGAGGG